>JAGMCF010000259.1 GCA_023129415.1 Candidatus Cloacimonadota bacterium | reverse complement strand
ATCATCGTCATCAACCTTCGATGGCTTTGCTTCTGTTTCTAGTTTCTTTGTTTCTTTTTCAGGCTCTTTCTTTTCAACCTTCTCATCTACTGTTTTGAGTTTCTTGCTCTCCTCAGGTTTCAAAGCACGCATTTTTACAATGTTGTAATAGGTCCTTCCACCATCCCCACTTGATTCAGCAACCAAACCACGGCAAACTTTCCCAACAAAAGACTCAAAATCAAATTCCTTACCAATTTCAAATTCAAAGTTAGGGTCCAACGCACTAAGCCATTGCGATGTTTTATTATCTGGCGTCACTCTTTTACTAGACATTCCAGTTACTTGTTTACCTTCGTTCTCTGAATCATCAAGAACCTCAAAAATAAACTGAACAACAGTACTAAATTTACCTTGACTTTCTGATACTCCAACTAATTTTATAAAGAAAGATCCATCAGTATCAAGCCAATCATTCTTTTCCACTTCGCCTTTAATAACCATTTGTCTCACCTCCTTTAAAATTTTTTCTTATCTCTTAGTTTCTAATTTAACAAATGCCCAAAGTTGTGGTTTACGTTTAAGAGATTTCAAGTGATCACATCTTCTCATCGCATCTACTAAAAATTCCTCATATTTCATTTCTAATCTACCATCCAAAGATTGCCAAGTAACAAGGTAATTAAAAAATCCCTTTTCTTCATCTATCTTGATTATTTGCTTCATCTTCTTCACCTCCTTAAAATTATTTTAATCTTTTATTAACAAATTAAGAAAATTCTTTGCTGCAGTGTTAGCAGCTTCATGCAATTTTCCATGTCTAATACCCTTCCTATGACACTCATCTACAAATGCCATAGCAATATTTGATTGCCACCCAATATAATATCCCTCATCATCCTTCAACGCTTTTCTTACAACATCCAATTCTTTTTTTACATTCATCTTTTTCACCGCCTTTAAAAATCATTATTACTTCTACTTGCTCTCCTTTGAATTTCTCCTATTTCCAATTGATTTTGTATAACCGTTATTTGTCGTGATATGTCCTTATTTGTAATATCTAAACCTTTTAACTTTTCACGACATGTTTCTTCATGTGTTTTTGCAGCATCCAAAGCTTTTTCAACAATATGCTTAAAATTTCCAATACTTCCTATTTTTTCTTCAGCAGCGGCTTGTCTTAAATTCTGATTTGAAAGCTTTGCTACATCTTCTTTTCTTAATTGAGTTCTTAAATGATCATTATAAAGTTTTTGTACATCTTTAAGTAAAAGACTAAAAACACTTTTATTTGCTATGGCATCCATTAAAACAGTAACAGCGCGACTTATATAACCATCAACTTTCGCTATTTGTTCATTTAAACGGCCGACTCCAGTAGAACTAGGATCAGCATCCAACTTAACTATATATTCTTTCAACTCCTGCTCAATTTCAGAATAATTTAAAGGTTTTAAATTTTCAAACTTTTCCTGAAGGTCCTCTAATTCTTTTTGCCAAAGGATATTCTCAACTTTTGCTTTGATCATTATCCACCTTATTTAAAAAATTATATGTTTTAAAAATTTTTTCTTTTATTTCTTTTATATTTTTTACAACAATCAATTTCAAATCTTTATATCCATAATTATCTAATAACTTTCTTCTTTTTATATAATATTGTTCTTTAGTTAAATTAGTTAAATCATATGGATGATATTCTAAAACTATTTTATTATTTATTAGAAAATCAAACCTATTTAAAAAGTTATGTTTGACTTTGAAACCTAATTTCTTTAATTCTATATAACAACCTCTCTCTTGCAAAGAAGGAAAAAACTCATTTTCATAATAACAATTATTACCAAAACCATTTTTTAAAGATTGTTGAATAGCTTCTGGAGTTGATGCTTTTTCTTTCATTTTTCTTCTCCACTGTTCAGAAAAAAGAGATCTATGTTTACCTTTACTAGATTCTCCTCTACCTCTTAACTTATATCCATTTCTTATAATAATATCTTTAATAGTACAAGAACTACAACCCCATTTCTTAGCTAAAGTAATGGTGCTTGGTTTTTCACCAGAAAAATATTCATCACAAATTTGTGATTCTTGTTCCTTCCTATATATTCTATATCTTCCTTTACTTATTAATTTATATCCATTCCTTCTAAGAACATTACTAATAGTTTCGGGACTGCAATTATATTTTTTAGCTAAGGTAGAAGTGCCTGGTTTTTCTTTAGAAAAATAATCATTGCAAATTTTTAACTCATATTTTTCTGTAAATTTTCTTTTACGTCCTATCATTATCTACTTTCTCCATAATTTTTTTCAAAGATTTATCAAGCTCTATATCTTTTTCTCTTGTTTCTTTAATATCAATATTAATTAATGCTTTTGCTGCCTTAAATAGTTTCATATTAATTTTTTTGAGTTTTTCTTTATCTTCTTCTTTATCCAAATCAATTTCGATTTCTGCAGTTAACACAATAGCAGGAAAATCCCAAAAGCTATAACTATACATACTCGAAATCTTACGCCCAAATCCTTTTGTAATCTTAACAATTTTTAGAGCCACTTAACTTCTCCTTTTTATAAGTCTTCTCCGTGCTTAAAACATAAACAAATAAAATTTCCTTTTTTATCTGTAGTAACCCACCTTACATCTTCATCACACCCTTTAATAGCACAACTAGCTTTTCCTCCGGTTTTTTTCCACATCAAGGGAACACAAATAAATTGTTTTGCTATACATTTTGGCATAATCTTTTTTAAATTCTTCATAGTATACTTTTTAGAATTCATTTCTTACTCCTTTGTTACAAAATCTTTATAAACAATTTTTCCAATTTTATCCTTCGGAAAAGCTAAAGGAAGTTCTGGATAAGTTGCATAATGTTCAAATGTTACAAACTTTGTATATGATTCTAATTTAATTGGAAACTTTTTCAATAACCGTTTCGGAAACCATTCTTGTTTAAAACGTTGCCACCATGATTTAGGAACTTTAAAAGTAACCATCTGTGTTCTATCCTCTAATTTTTCTGCCATAACTTCAGCTCTTAATTGAAAAACTAAAGCATTAATAGTATTATTTTCAATAACATCTAATTCCATGGTAGCTACAGTATGTCCTGAAACCATTTGAGAAGTATTAACCCTTAATTTCTCAAGAAGAACACTTTTTATAATTTTTTCATTTAACATTTAAAAATCCTCCTCTTCTTTTTGTTCTTTATTATCTTTTCCTTCCCAAACCATTTTATAAACCAAATCATATGCAACAGGATCTTTCAATTTCTCCAAAAACGTATCCTTACTTTGACCAATTTTTTCATCAAAATCTTTTCCATCAACAAGATAATATTTATTTTTAATTCTTTGTATTACACCCCTACGTAATCCTTCCTCTAAGAGTAATTGTTCAAAATTAATACCTTTCTCATAAAGAATAGGAAATTGACCTCTTCTTCTCGGTGGCGCTAATTTATTTTTAACAACACGAACATCAATACTATGGCCCATAAGTAATTCGCCTTTTTTTACATCAGATCCAGATACTTTTTTAACTTTATATCTTTGAGCCGCATAAAATTTCAAAATTTTGCCACCAGGAGTTCTTTCAGGATCTCCCCACATAACTCCAACAGCATCTCTAACTTGATTTATAAAAATCAAACAAGTTTCTGTTTTACTCAACTCTGGGGCAATCTTTCTCAATCCTTTACCCATTATACGAGCAAGCGCAGCCATTTGTTGATCTCCCATATTTCCTTCAAGCTCTGCTTCAGGAACTAATCCCACAACAGAATCAGTAACTACATATGCATATAAACCACTACGAACAAAATCCAAAGCCATATCAAAAGACTTTTCAGCGCTTAAATTACCACCAGGAGCTTCAATCATACTTGTATCTATTCCATAAGTTTCCATCCACTCCTTAGGTGTTCCAAACTCCAAATCAAAATAAACTGAAGGTTTATTATACTTTTTTTGAGCGTGCCCCATTGCTTGAAGAACCAAAAGACTCTTACCACTACTTTCTGGACCAAAAATTTCAACCATATTTCCTTGTGGAAATCCTCCAATACCTGAAGCAATGTCAACAGTAATAATTCCTGTTGAATAAACTCCTTTTGGTTTCTCTCCATCTAAATCTCTTAAAACATTTTTGTATTTTCGTTTAATATATTCTTTAAATTCTTTTGGATCTGTAGGAACTTCTTTATCTTTTTTCATTTTCCAACTCTCCTTTTTTTATGCTTCCCATCGCTTACATTGTTCAGCAATTACTTCTCCCACCTTCATTGAAAGATTAACTATATTTTTGGAATCCCCAAAAAATTCAGATATTTGAATAGTGGGATCATAAGAAGTTAATTTTCCAATTCTATATCTTATAATACAACTCGCAGACTTTTTACAATTTTCACAACTCTTATTCATTTTTATTCTCCTTCATTATATCTTCCCATTGTTTCTATATTTTTCAATGCAAGTTTCACAACATCTTCTGAAACCTGAATATTAAAATAATCATCAGGTCTTTCGGGTATAACATAATTCGCGGGTAAAGTCTCCTTCATATCAATTCCGCGTACTGCTGATACAAACGCTTTTGAAGAATCAATACTTCTAATAAATTCAAACTTTTTTAAAAATTCTATTTCATGGGGATGTCCTCCAATACCTAAACAATGAAATTCTTTGTTCAAAGCTCCTAAATCAAAATGTTGATTTAAATAACTTATAACAGTGGGTCTTAACAAACTTGGTGGTAATTTATATCTGCCAAATGCTTTGTTAATTGCTCCATATGAAAAACCAATAACATTAATTTCCTTAATAGTTAACAACACCGAAAAACACCACATATATTCATCTTGAGTCTTTCCCTGTGGAACTGCCATTAAACTTATAGGACGATAACTTTTCTTTTCTAATTCATTCAAAGCACTCATAACACGTTTAATAGTAATTTCTCCATCAAAATAACAATCAGGAAGAATCATTTCTTTTGCTTGAACAGCTTCAACAGCTTCAATAACATCATCAAGGGGTGCAGCATTTCCATATTCAAATATGCCATTATCCATTATAATAAAATCACCTTTCAAACTTTTCTCAAGATATTTCTCTTGATACTTTTTATTTTTCAAAACCTCTTGAGAAATCAATAAATGCATTGAAGAATTCTGATTGCAAACTTCTATATAATCAGCTGGAACAATATGACAAATTTTCATTTTAAAAATCCTTTAATTTTTTAAGACCACTTACTTTCAATATTTCATTAGTTCTCTGATTAACACTCCCTGTTATTGTATAATACATATTCCAATAATATGTGTTCAATAAATCTTGAATTTCGACATCAATTTCTTTTTGATACTTAATACCTTTGTTCCTAACACCATCCTTTTCTAAAGGAAATTCTATTGGAACATAAAAAACTTTATTTGCAAAATGTTCTCTCTCAATATAGCATAACTCCTTCATCAAACTAATAATAGGTTCGGGTAACTTATTGCATAGTGCGTATGCAGTTTGGCGAATTATATTATCTGTAGAAATAAAACTATTTCTTGCTCCTACTTTCTCCAAGTATCTTCGAACCGTTTCTATTTGACTAACTATATCATTAGTTTTGTTTATTTTAAATCCATCACGTTTTGCTTCACGATGGATATTATCAATAAGCCATAAATCTTTATATCTTTTCACAATTTCTTTTGCTAAAGTAGTCTTTCCAGTTCCATGAGCACCTACCAATAAAATTTTCATAATTTATTCCTCATTTAACTCCTCAAAGAAAAAGACCATTTCACGTTCAAGAGATTCTTCAGAATCAGAAACATGAATTGCATTCTTTGGTAATTCTGTTCCAAACAATTGACGAATTGTTCCTACACTTGCTTTCTTCGGATCTGTATCACCTATAATATCTCGAAGATGCTCAATCATTTGTATAGTAGTTTCGCCTTGTTGTATATCCAAAGGTTCAACTAACAAAACAAAAATAGGTCCAGAACTCATAAAAAAGGCGTTACGCTCAAAAAAATCTTTTCCTCTATGTTCTTCATAAAATATACAAGCTTTCTCATGTGTAAGTTGTGTTAAATGTATAAAACAAATTCTATACCTTTGATCTTCAATCATTGAAATTATTTTTCCAACATTACCAGCTTTTACCGCATCTGGTTTTATTATTACTAAACATTGTGCCATTTTTCACCTCAAAGTTTTGTCTAAATCTTTATTAAACACATCAAGTTCTGCTTTATTCAATATCCCTTTTGACACTAATAAAGTTTCAAGATTGAAAATCTTTAACTTAAGAGCTGTTATATGTTTTGCTCGTAAAACAATGTATTCATTAAACTGTATTTGATGTTCCTTAAACTCTTTTCGAGATACTTTATTAAACATTATGCTCCCTCCTTACACAGATTACTTTAACAAAATAACCTTTTTTATCCCTTTAAATCCAGGAGCAAATATCTTTACGAAATAAGTACCAGATGCTTGACCTATCGCATCCCAGCTTGTATAATATAATCCTGGGGTATGTTCAGAATCTACAAGAGATGCAACTTGTTGCCCCCGAATGTTGTATACACTTATTTTAACTTTTGATCTCTGAGGAACATTATACTTAATCATCATGGATGGATTAAATGGATTAGGATAAGTATCAATACTAAATTCCTTTGGAACCGGACTCTGCCCATCCTCTTCATCTTCTACATTTGTAAATATAAAATTAATATCTGGATGAATTGTCTGCGCATCTACCCCACACATACAAGTATAACTACCAATTGCATTGGTAAACGTATCAGGTTCACATTTATTCTGACCAGTATTTATAAGAGAAATTTCTGCAAGTTTTACATTTTGCCCAGATGATAAAGCTGGAAAAATTCCAAAACATACTGCAGTTAACTGATTACCACTAATGTAAACAACATCTAAATCAGCGCCTGGCACTGGTTTTTCCCACTTGACTTTTTCTATAACACAATCTCCAAAGTCAAGCATAATAGCAATAACTCCTAATGAATCTGGAGAACTATATTCCACATTCACTATATTTTCCTCTACATTAACATCAATACAATGTTGTGCACTAAAAGCCCAAGTTGCTGCCAAAACTACAATTGCAAAAATCAACATTCCAAAAGCCCACTTACCTGTCCTACTCATAACACCCTCCCGCAATTAATGGTTTCTATTTTTCCTTCTCCACTATTTTAAATGTTCCTTTTGCGAGTTTTTGAATTCTATATATACCTTTCTTTTGCAATTGCCGAACATAAATATAAGCAGTTGAATAATTCATTCTCGTTAACTTTTTTGCAATTACTTTTAAAGGAGTTCCTTCTCGAAGTCCAGCAACAATTAACTCTTTATCCCTTTTATTTGGACTTTCTCGAACTTGTTCCTCCTTTTTAGTATCTTTTAACTTCTCAACATATTCTAAAGGGGCATTATCATCAGTAGAAACTCTCTTAGCATGTATTAACATAGGAGTAGTTTCTGTTGGTAATGTTTGAAGATCTGTTATCTCTAAAGGATAATCAGGTTCCAAATCTAATTCAGTTTGCCAAGGCGTAAAAACAATAACTTTTATTACTTCATTGTTTTTTAATTTTTCCTCTACATACTTTTGTATATATTGATCTTTAGTCAACGTTTTGGGTTTTTCTTCTTTCAGTAAATTATTATATTGTTCCTCAATTTCCTTTACTACCTCATCATATAACATTTTTTCTATTTTCTTTAAAACACGTACTGGATGAAACCCCCAAAGATGTTCCTCTTTATTTTTATCAATTTGCTTACCACCTTTGGTTAGATAAATCTTATTTACTTCGGTATCTTTTGCCAAAATTCTTTCTACCATATTTACCTCCTCAATCACAGACATTCTCTTTAATACTTTTTTCTTCACTTCTCTTACGTGAAAAACTTAAAACATTCATCGTCATCATCATAATACCAATCAAGATCTAAAAGAGCTTTTATGTCTTTTTCTTGTAATTCTCTCTTAGAAACATAAATATAAATAATATTATGTTCTGCACGAAAATACATTACACCCAAATCCTTTACCTCTCCTATAATCTCTAAACCTTTTTGCATATTTAATATTGTGGGCATTGTTTATTCCTCCTGTTTTTGTTTCTATTATATTATACACAAAACTTAGGAAGAAGGTATTATTTATTTTCTGATTCATAATTTCTTCTTAGGTTTAGGAATACTTTCTGCCATAAGATTTAAAAGGGATCTTGGTTCAATTACAAGCAAAACATTTTCAGGATTGATCTTATCATCTAAATAGAAATGAGCCCCCCACATCATTCCAAAATATCCTCTACCAATGTCTTTACCAGGAATAACAACAGAACTAACGATCGCACCATTTTCCTCTACTTTAGCAAACATATGACTTAAAGTAGTTTTATCAATTGATCCAGAGCCTAAAGATTCTGTTTGTCCATACACTACAAAATTAAACTTTTTTCCTTCACACTGAGCGAATTTCACTTATCCCTCCTTTTATTAATTTTCATTCAAATTCTCAACAAGCATTGATATCATTCTACCACCAATTGATTGCATCCGAAGAGCATCTTGCCATTTATATTGTTTACTTGCATCTGTTATTCTATTATGAGTATTATATGCATTAACATCAGTCGCTTCAGGCTCTTTTAATGCTTCTACAAACAATTGTCTATTATGCGCTCTTTTCGCTGCAACTAAATGAAGAACAGCTTTTCTACCTTCTTCATCTTTTTCAATAACAGCATCTGCTTGTTCTGGTCCAGCAACACGATTAATTGCTTTCCAAACACCCTCAACTTGAAAATCAGTCAAAAAAGTTTCTGGCATTTTATCATAAACAGTTTTCAATCTATCAAAATTAACCCGCAAATTTTGAACCCCATTTGCAAAATACTCAAGATCTCTTTCATAAGAAATATTTCTATTTGCATTTCGTCTTACAATGCCCCAATCATCAGTTAAAGTAGCGCCATTTGTACAAGCAAGTCTAAAAAGGTAAACTTTAGCAGTTGCATCTCGAAATCCCGTATCAGAATTAATAATACGAAAACCAATTTTCGTAATATCTCCAACTTTAGGCTCTAATGGTTTTATTGATAGATCAACAACATTTAAATCAAAGCCTCTGGATCCAACTCTCATTGATTCCCATTCAATAGATTTACCATTATTAAAAAGAGTATTTAATTTAGATAAAAGTTTCTCATTCTCAAAAGGTTTATAATTTGCTTTAACAATATTAACAATCTCATTTTCTTTCCCAATAAGAAGAGATACAAAATCTTCTCTTTTTTCCTGAAGTAATCGAGAAATATTTTTTTGCAATAAATCAATTGGAATTTTGCGAGCGAAAGGATCTGGAATTCCTAAAAAGCGACAAAGAGACTGAAGACTCCACTGCGTCATCTTCATAACTTGAGGCTTAGATATGCCCTCCTCATCAACTTTTAAATTAGCACCGCCATTTAGGGAAACAGTAATATCTTTGAGAGAAACTTTTTGAGGTTTTGTTTTAAATGTCTTAACTGCATCAAGCGCTTCATCCATACTCTTTACATCTACATGCTCTTTTTCTGGAGCAAAACTTAACTCATTATACATAACTTTACTCTCCTCTACTATTTATGTTTTAGCGGCAAAAAACAAACATAGCTACGATCAAGGAATTTGATCTAACCTTTATTATGCTGTCTCTATTTAACATCAATGTATTCCTTATCTCTACCCTGTTCTGATCTTTATCAACTATTACATTCGGTTTCATTTTATTGTTTCACCTCCTCTTAACTTTACTTTTATTTTTTGAAAAATTGTTATCCTTTTGTAGTATAAACACAACGTGATTCTAATACATAGAAATGAATATCAGGGTCATTAACCCGCGCTATCTTTTCTCAATCTCCTTTCGTGTAACTACGATGTTCCTCCAAAATAATAACAAGTACTATCAAAACCACAAACACTATTCCCATAATAATAGGTCCCATTTACGCCTCCTTTCTTTCATTTTAATATACAAATATATTTCAAAATATTAACCAAAAATTTTCCAACTTTTTTAAATTTCTACTAATTTTCCCCATCTCTCTCCAACTGAAATATCAATATTCATTGGAACGCGAAGAGGTCCATTTATAGTAGTATATCCACGAGCAACTTCCTCTTTTATTATTTGAATAAGGTTATCCTTTTCTTTCTTTGGAACTTCATAAATCAAAGAATCATGTACTGTAAGAACTAATCTTACTTTACTGTCTATTTGTTTTAATCTCTTTTGTATACGAACAGCAGTTATAGCGGTAATATCTGCTGCCATTGATTGGATAGGACTATTAGTTGCAAATCTCATTGCTTCGCTTCGATCTCTTCTATCGTGTTTTTCCATATTATCACTCCAAGGAATTTGAGCAGCGGGAAGTCTCCTAATTCTTCCAAAAACATTTACTACCTTTGCTCCTTTTTGAGCTTCTTTTTTAACGTTAAATATCCATTCTTTAGCTTTTGGATATTTATCAAAAAAAGCTTTTATAATATTTTGAGCTTTTTCTTCTGTTATTCCAAGTTCTGCCGCCAAACTTTTAGCTCCTCTGCCGTATATAATTCCAAACACAACCGTTTTTGATTGTTGTCT
Source organism: Candidatus Cloacimonadota bacterium (assembly GCA_023129415.1). Classification (GTDB taxonomy): domain Bacteria; phylum Cloacimonadota; class Cloacimonadia; order JGIOTU-2; family JGIOTU-2; genus JAGMCF01. Next base: position 1,932 of record JAGMCF010000259.1, on the reverse strand, counting down.
TTCTTTTTTTGTAACTTTTTCAACTTCTTTATTACCAACAGTGGAGGCCATTTGTTTATGAACATCTTTTCCATCCTTAATATCTTTTATCATTCCTTTATCATTTGAATAATGAGCCCAACATCTATACTCCGCTTGAGCGAAATCTGCTTCTAATAATACATATTCAGGATCAGGAATAAAACATTCTTTAATTTCACTATCTCGAGGAATATTTTGAAGATTAGGATTACTACTTGCTAAACGACCTGTAACTGTACCGTCTACATGATAATCAGTATGAATTCTTCCATTCTCATCTACTCTTTTAAGCATTCCTACGACGTAAGTACTAAGAAGTTTACTTAAATCTCTATGCTCTTTTAGTTTAACTAATTCTGGAGATTCTTTTGCTAACGTATTTAAAACTTCCGCATCTGTGGAACGCCCTCCTTTTTCAGTTGTTTTTATAGGTTTAAGTTTAAGAACATCAAATAATAATATTTGCAATTGTTGTGAAGACCTTAAATTAAATGTAATAGGTTTTGTATGCTTTTTTATATATTGATCTTTAGTTAATGTTTTGGGCTTCGTTTTTAAATTATCATAACGTTTTTCAATCTTTTTTGCTGCTTTATCATATAACATTTTCTCTGTTTCTTTAACTGTATCTGTTGCTCGAAATTCTTCTTCAATTTTTTTCAATCGCTCCGAATATTCAACTTCTAACTCTTCAAGACGTTTAACATCTAATCTTACACCATTATATTCAGTTTCTAACAAAGCCTTTTGAAAAGGTATTGTAATCTTATTAAACAATCTCATAAGTCCTTGTTTCTCAAGTTCTGGTTTAAACTTTTTATAACAACGAAAAGTCGCATCAGCATCAGCGGCTGCATATTTCCAAAGAACATCATTTGGAATTACTGCATAAGAAGTGTTTTTAGTTGTTAAATATTTTGATAATCTTTCATCATATTTTCCCATATCTGGAAAATAACGAAGAACCATAGCAGTTAACCCATGACCTTCTCTCCCCACATTTTCATCAAGAAGATGATGTGCAAGCATTGTATCAAACATATAATTATTTAATTTAATTCCAAAAGTTTTCAAAAACTGTATATCAAAAGGTAAATTTTGTCCAATCTTATGAATATTCCCTTCTAATACTTTTTTCAATTGATTTATAATCCACTTTTTTTCTTCCGGTTTCCAAAACTCTTTGCAATGCTGCTGTAATATAGGAAGAACTACTCCAGTCCTTTCTTTCCAAGAAAAACTACAACACAAAATCTTATCCTTTCGAAAATCTAATCCTGAAGTTTCGGTATCAAAACTAAAAATATCAACCTCATTTAACCTTTTAAAAAGTCTTTTTGCTTTCTCCATTGTATTAGCAACGACATATTTAGGAGGTTTTGGTTCTATTGGATTTTTTAACCACTCTACAATATTCTTTAAATGATCAACCATTACACCTTGTAAACCTAAAGCTCTACAAATATAAGCTGGATGGTAAGTAGGTATTATCCAACAATTATATTTTTTACTCCAATGTCTTGTTCCTGCCCATTTAGTAATACCTTCAAGATTTAATATATATTGAAGAGCGATATTACCTAAAGGAACAATAATTTTAGGCTTTACTTCTTTAATTTCTTCTTCAAGATATGGAGAACAAGCTTTTATTTCTTCTTCAGTTGGTTCTCTATTATCAGGGGTTTTGCACCGCACGGTGTTAGTTATAAATAAACTTCGTCTTTCTAAATGAGTTGCTTTTAACATAATATTAAGCCTTTTACCGGCTGCCCCAACAAAAGGTACTCCTTTTTCATCTTCATCAGCGCCTGGATTCATTCCTACTAACATTATATCTGCAGGAACAGGCCCAACGCCTTGAATACAAGGCTTTTTACAAGTTTTAAATAGTTGACATTTATTACATTTCAT
>JAGMCF010000258.1 GCA_023129415.1 Candidatus Cloacimonadota bacterium | reverse complement strand
GAGTATTGCATTCGTGAAGATTTGAATAAGAAAGCACCTCGTGTAATGGCTGTACTGAGACCACTAAAGATAATAATTGATAACTATCCAGAAGATCAGGTGGAAGAGATGGAGGCAGTAAACAATCCGGAAGATCTAAGTATGGGAACGCGAAAAGTTCCTTTCTCTCGGGTGTTATACATTGAACGAGATGATTTCAGGGAAGACTCTCCGAAAAATTTCTACCGCTTAGCTCCCGGTCATGAGGTTAGATTACGATATGCATATTTTATCAAATGTGTAAAAGTAGTTAAAGATGAGCAGACTGGTGAAGTGATAGAGCTACACTGCACCTATGACCCGGCTTCAAGAGGAGGTTCTTCACCTGATGGACGCAAGGTCAAGGCAACTTTACACTGGGTTTCTGCTGCTCATTCTATTAATGCTGAAGTTCGACTTTATGATAGGCTCTTTACAGTAAACAATCCGTTAGGTAAAGAAGATGATTTTAAGAATTATTTGAATCCGAAATCTTTGGAAATTCTTACTCATTGTAAATTAGAACCGGGCTTGAAAAATGCTAAACCCAGAAATCGTTATCAATTTGAGAGACTTGGATACTTCTGTGTAGATCCTGACTCTTCTGATAAGATGCTTGTATTTAATCGGACTGTAACCTTGCGGGACACTTGGGCAAGAATCCAGAAAGCATTGAAAAAAAAGCAAAAATCAAGAATGCCAGAACATATAGTCAGGCATACAAAGCAATATTAATAAAAAACAAAAACAGGAATCAATAGAATTATGTTATATGAATGCTAAAGTTGCCACCAACTTCATCACTAAAGTTGTCATTCCCAACTTGATTGGGAATCTACTAATATATAAATTGAAATGATGTTTTTAATGAGTTTAAATTAAACCATAAAATGAATAAAATATGATTAAACAGTTCCATGCAGGATATATTTTAAGCTCTATTAAAGAGTCCTTAAAAAATCATGATGACTCAATTGATTTTGATAATCTTTTAAAACATCTATCAACCTTTGATATTGAATTTGATTTTGATGAAAAAAATCAAATAAATTCTATTTTTTCAGTTTTAAACAATTTGATTTCTCGCGGTTTACCTACCTTTCCATCAATTTTTATCGAAAATGCGTTGATAAAAAAACTTAAAATTGGGAAAAGAATAATATCAGATAAGACTGGTGATATTACATATAGATTGTATAAAAAAATAAATGAGAAATTAGATTTAATATACAAAAGTTTATTTATAGTAGATCAAAGGATTGATAAAAGTTATCAGCCATCATTAGATTTTAATTCTTGGGAAAAGCATCCTGGAAGTGAATATGAAGAAATATTTTATAACAATGTTTTACAGAAAATTTTTGGAGAATATTCTCAGCAACTTATTGAATCCCAAAGGGAAATTAGTACAATTTTAAAATTTTCTGGTGAAAAAGAAGAAAAATTTAATAAAAATTTAGGAGAAATTAAAAACAGTTTTTACAATCAAAGAGTTGATTTTTCTTTTCAATTTCCCAATTCCTCCAGTTTTAAAAATGGGTTAGTAATTGAAATAGATGGTTCACAACATAATGAACCATCTCAAATAACTTTAGATAAGAAACGAGATGAAGCTGTTGAGAAAAATGGATGGGATAAAACTATAAGAATCAAAACTTCTGAAATTGATAATATTGAAAGTGATAAAATTGAATCAATTTTAAATTTCTTAGAACATCCTTATGCAAAAAAAATAAAAGAGAATTTTGAAAATAAAATATGGGAAAAAGAATGGGGTCTTAAGGCTCTACAAATAGCGTTAACTCCTTTATCAATTGCTAGAATACAAAAAACATTAATTTTTCTTATTGAAAATAAAGCTTTGGATTTAAAGGCAAAAAAATGGAATATTGCTATTATTGAAAGAGATGTGCCTTGCGGATTTTTAGCAATTAAGGACTTTAAAATATTAGTTAAAAATTTATTTGATTTAGAAGGAAAAAGAAGGCAACTTCCCAAGATAAACTTGAAAATTTATTATACTCCGGAATTTACAAATTGCATTTTAAATAGTAATGTAAAAACAGAATTAGTAAATAATCCAATTAATAATTTTAGAGCGGATGTTGTATTAGATTTATCAATATTACAACGAACAGGTTTCTCCAAAATAGAAAAAGAATTTGTAAATAAAGTAAAATACAATAAAAAAGTAGTCATAAGATCGGTACATTCTATAAAAATTAATCATACCATTAAATCAGCAAAACCAATAAAATATAAAATTCCAAAAGAAGAACAACCTAAACCTTTAGTTTATTTTCTGCGAAATATATTTAGAAAGAATGCGTTTCTACCCGGGCAGGTAGATATTTTAAGAAGATCTTTAAGATTTAAAGATATAATTGCTCTATTACCAACAGGTGCAGGAAAATCGTTAACTTATCAACTCTCAGCTTTACTTCAACCAGGTGTTGTAATGATAGTTGATCCTTTAATATCGTTGATGCGCGACCAAAAAGAAAATCTAAAAGATTTTGGTATAGATTCAACCGTTTTTATTAATTCGTCCTTGAGAGCAATTGAGCGAAATGATGCAAGTGAAAAAATGGTAAAGGGATTTTATCAATTCATTTTTATTTCGCCGGAAAGATTGCAAATTGCTAAATTTAGAAAGTATTTATCTAGAATGGATGAAACAAAATTTACTTATGTTGTGGTAGATGAAGCTCATTGCGTTTCCGAATGGGGACATGATTTTAGAACTGCCTATTTAAGATTGGGTAAAAATGCAAGAAAATACTGTCACACATTGGTGAGAAAACGGAATTCAGAAGGTGAACTAAAGGATGAAGTCCCAATTATTGCACTTACAGGAACAGCATCTTTTGATGTGCTCAAAGATGTTAAAATTGAACTTGGTTTTAATATAAACGATGAATCTTCAATTGTAAGACCTTTAAAGTATGAAAGAAAAGAACTTGAATATAGAGTAATTAAAACTGATGATAAAAAAAATTCTAGATCTTTACCAATAAAATTATTAAAAGAAACGGTCGCTGATAAAAAGCAAGAAAAATTATTTGAGATACTTAATAATCTACCTAATTTGAAATGGGATAATGGAAAATATGAAAATCTGAGTGAGTTCTTTGATCAAAGATTAGATTATAAAAATTCAGGAATTGTGTTTTGTCCACATGCTAAATGGATATTTGGGGTAAAAGATATTTATTATAAATTTTTAAATATAAATAAAGAATTTGAAGATATTACAAGTTACTATGCAAGTAAACTTTCTGATGAAATTGAATTGGAAAAAATCCAAGATCAGTTTAAAAAAGATGAATTATTATTATTAGTTTCAACAAATGCTTTTGGTATGGGTATCGATAAACCAAATATTAGATTTACCATTCATTTTAATATGCCACAATCCATTGAATCCTTTTATCAGGAAGCTGGGAGAGCGGGGAGAGATAAAAATAAAGCCTATAATTTTATTATTTATTCCGACACACAAATTAAAGAAAAATTTCGTGATGATGAAGAAACACATACAGTTGATAAAAGTTTTATGCTTTCTTTTTTCTATAATTCATTTCGTGGCGAAGAAAAAGAAAAACGAATACTATACAATTTATTTGATAAAATTGCTTATCCAGATAAAAGAAAACTAGATAAATTAATTGAATTAGTTGAAGAAAATTTTGATGAAGATATTAAATTTGCAACATGGTTCAAAAATGGTGATCGACTTTATGTGAATGGTCCAGTTTATCCTAAAGGATACGGCTATATAGATTTAAACACAGAAGAGTGTAAACATCAAAATATTGCTTTAAAAAAGATTTTAGATAATGATACAAAAGCAAAAAATTTTGTAGAAAGAGTATATCAATTTTTGATAAAACAAAAACGACTAAATAATTCAAATAAAAATATTTCTTTCAAAAAATGGATTTTATCTCGGAAAAGTAAGGATTCAATAATTGGAATTGAAAAAACATTAAATGGGATGAAATTACATATTCCAACTAATATTTATATTGGATTTAAAAATAAAGATTTTCAAGAAGTTGCTGAAATATTAGGGGAAAATGATACAGCTTGGGATGAGGATCTTGTATCTGAAGCAAATGGATATGCTTTTAAATTTGACGATTTTAAGCAAAATTTAGAAAGAGTATATTATAATAAAACTAATAAAGAATTAAGATTCTCTCCAGAACAATTAACAATTATTGATCAAAAATATAAAAGTATTCGAGATAAAAATGATACTTTTAAAGCTGTTTATAGATTATCAATCATTGGAGTAATTGATGATTATGAAGTCGACTACAAGTACAAAATTATAACTGCTAAAATTTCTAAAAAAACAGATGAAGAATATATTGAAAACATCAAGAAGTATAAAGCAAAATATGCGATTAAAGATGAAATAAATAAAGTTAAACAAGATATTTTAAATACTGAAGGAAATACTATTTTACAGAAATGTTGTAACTATCTTATAGATTATGTATATGAAACCATAGCCAAAAAAAGAAAAAATGCTATTGATACAATGGAAGATGCCATTGTTAATGGTTTCGATAATCTAGATTATTTTAAATCTCAGATCAATACCTATTTCGACTCAAAATATCTACCTGAGTTATCAAGTTCATTTAAAGAAAACAAAATTGAAACTGTTTGGTATTTTATCTCAGAAGCTAAAGATGTTGATTCTTTAAAACACTTAGAAGGTGCTTGTAGAAGACTTTTGGATGATAATCCCGATAGCCCTATTTTAATTTTACTTCGTTCTTATAGCAGGTTTTTGCTTGATATAAATATTGAACAAACTAAACTGGATTTTGCAAAAGCATGGGATTTGTTAAAAGAGCAAAAAAATTGGAGTAGGAATGAATATATGAAAAACTTTTCAAAGTTTTATGTTTACATAATAAAATTTGATAAAAGTATGGAAGGATATTTAAACCCCATATTGCTTAATGAACATAAGAATTGGTTCAAAACATTTAATAAAAAAATAGTAAAAGGAGTTTTATAATGCCCGAAACAAGTGAAATAAATAAAATCCTAATTGAATTACAAGAAGAGTTAGAGAAAATTAAAACAGCTGCAGAGTTGATTGAAGTTGCAAAAAATGCAAATGATAAGATATTAAAAGATTCTAAATCATTGTTTGAGGTTGAGTTTAAAAAGATAACAGAAGCTTCAAAGTCATTATTAAAAGATTCTAAAGAACTGATTGGTCTTACACAGAAATCTACAGACATAACAATAAAAGAATCAAATGAGTTAAATAAATCTTCTCAGAATTTAATCAAAGCATCAAATAACCTTTTAAATGAGATAAAGAAAATTAATTTCCCTGCAAAATTCGAAAAAATGGATTTAACATTAAGTGGTATATCTACAAGCATTCAAAATATTTTTAGTAGATTTGATACTATTGAAAGAAATATCAAAGATGATTTTATGAATAAAATCTCTAATATTGAAAAGAAATTATTGTCATCTCAAAGAATAAATAGGTTTTTATTAGTAATATTAATTTTATTAATAATTGGTGGCGGACTTTTACATTTTGTGCCTAAATTGGGGATATTCTAAAATTATTTAGAACTCTTACAAAATTATATTAAGGTGTTAATTTATAAAATATGGAAAGATTTTGTTGAAGACTGTTTCTAAAAACTGGATTCCCACTTTCGTGGGAATGACATGGAGTCTGATTTTTGGATTAAATCATTAACAAAATAAAGTTGATAAAATGACTGATAGTCCAAAGGAGAGTAACTCTAAAAAGTGTATATAAAAACAATCAGAATATCTTTTTGATGTGGGATTCTAAAATTTTACTTAAAAATGTTTAGTAATATAAAAGACCAGAAAAAAGCTATCAATAGTCTAAAGCAACTCATCTCTGCTGGAAAAGAAGCGCAAAGTTATCTTTTCTATGGACCGAGAGGTGTAGGGAAATTAACAACTGCTTTTGAATTTGCAAAAGCTGTAAATTGTCCGAACCAAAATGATTATGATGGTTGCGATAAATGTTCATCCTGTATAAAGATTGATCACCTCACACATCCTGATATTGATTTTGTTTTCCCAACTCCAAAATTTGAGGTAACTTATGAAGGAGAATATAAAAAAGAAAACGAACAGGCTCAAGTCCAGAACTTTATTAAGCAGCTAAAATCCACACCTTTTAATCGCTATAAATTTTCTAAAGCCACTTCTATACAAATTGATACAATAAGAAGATTAGAAAGGAAAATACTTTTTAAACCAGCTGAAGGTAAAAATCATATAATTATTATTGCTGAAGCAGATGAAATGACCAGACAAGCGGCAAACGCTTTTCTGAAAACATTAGAAGAACCACCTTATTATGCAATTATTATCTTAACCACAACTAAATTTTCATCTCTTTTACCAACTATAATTTCAAGATGCCAGAAAGTTAGATTTAATTCAATTGCTCCGGAGGTCATTGAAAAGCATTTAATAGAAGGATACAATGTTGATGAAGCTCAAGCAAAAATTATTTCCAGAATCTCAAATGGTGATATGGCAAAAGCAATTCTTATGTCCAAAGAACAACAGATTGAAACACGAGAAATGGCTTTGGATTTTGTAGATTTTATTATGAATAAAGATTTTGAAGGAATTCATAATTTTTCTGATAATTTTGTTCAAAACCGAAATGAAGAGTTATTAAGAGATATTTTTGACTTCCTGATACTTTGGTTTGGAGATTTATTATATCTAAGCTCAAACCCGAGTAGAATTGTTAATATTGACCAGAAAGAAAAACTACAAAATTTTAATCAAATAAGACAACTTTCAAATAAGGAAATACAAGAAATTATCTTATTAATTGAGCAAAGCAAGAATTTATTAGCAGGGCATATTAATTTTG
>JAGMCF010000257.1 GCA_023129415.1 Candidatus Cloacimonadota bacterium | reverse complement strand
TTGATAAAATCGCTCAACTAAGGTAATATTTATTTTCTCGCAAAAGTTTATCTACTTTATTAATTTAGCATGTTCTCTTTTTGAAACTTCTTAATTTCTAACATATTATTAACCTGCAGTAAACACCCATTCCTTTATGTCTATATTTAGGAATAAATGTACATATTTAGCCATTTTTACACAGTGTTCCTAATAATAGGAATTTTTAACTTATTAAATATAGACATTTTTCTACCTCTCCCATACTATTCTTCCTTCCAGGTTGAGACTTTTTACCTCATGGTACTGAACTTCCCATAAGTTTTTACTTTTATTTCATTTCCCTTCTACAGAATGTATTGTTTTTCCCGATTCGATTTCGCCATATTCAATTTTAACATCAACAATTTTATTATAAGGAATATGCCTGGCACTTTCGTTACAGTCCCGCTCATGCAATATGATTTCTGCTGTTTTTATTTTTCTGCTCAATTCCTTATCCTGTTTATATTGAACACACACCAGCTTTTCTCAATACTTTTCCATCAACTTTTTATTGCCGAGTGCATCTGGTATTAACGTCTTACAAGTTACATAAGCAATAATGATGTTCCATTCTAATAAATAATTTTAATATTTGCAACTATAAATTATCTGCCGGAATCTTTAAACCCGATTTCTTTTCCAGCATTCGGGTGCTTCCGTTTTTTAAAGGTAAATTTTTTTATACTTTTCACTCAAACCGATACTGAATTCCAGTATATAAAAACCACTTATCATAATAGATCCCAATATATCTGGTTTCATTTCTCATAAATGCTAATTTCCCTGTCATTGATAACTTACCGATAACCGGTTGAAACGCCATGAATCATTTTCCTGGTTTATGTGATTCCACAAAACCCTCCAAAGTGGAAATAATGAACCGCGGTTTGGCCCTTCTGCATTTTTGGGTTAGCAGATACAGTATGCAGTTTATTGACATATTTATCTATGTCCTCAATCGCATATAATTTTTAATTAATAAAATTATATATTGATGCTAATAATTTGTGATTGTGAATAAATTTGTTCATTTTTTTAATTTTATAAGAGTTTATTTGATAACAATATTGCCCTATTATCATGAATCTTCCTTCTGATATTTAAAGATTAAAAATGATGCAATTATAAACGAAAAGAAAATACTAACTATTGACAATAATAAATCAACAATATCGAATGTAAACAAATTACTTCTAATGATTTTGATACGAAATACCAACTGACTTAATTCCAATAAAAGTGCAATAATTAATGTTAATAAGGTTGCTTGAAATAATGACAACTTTGCAAACCTACCCTTACTCCCTAAAATTATAAATAATAAACCTGATGGCCCTAATAAACTTGTAGAATTATTTATAATAAATTCATTCAATTCAACATTAAGGAATCGACTTAATTTTATTGGAATGATAAAAATTAATAATATCAAACCTATTATTGCAAAATACTTCTTAAACTTAAATGAAAGTACATTCATTTATTTAAGCCTGCTCACGGCAAAAATAAGCTGCTGGAACTTGCGGCGCACTATATGTCTGGATTTTAAAAGATGTTCTGCGTAGCACAAAAAGTTCAGATTCGCACATCGCTGTTCCAGTCAGTTTGATTTTTTTGTTAGGTGCTTAATATATTGATAAATTTATAATTTAACTCATACACTCTATATAATTAAAAGTAAACGCGTATGAAAAAGATGGTTCTGGTACCCATAAGTGTAGAAGTCGATTCTTCATCATCGTCTTCATCCTTTTCTTTGTAAGAGACATATCTTAGTTGAGCTTCACCACCTAAAGTAAAACTATTACTCAAGTAATATTCACCACCTATAGTAGGTGCAACATAGAAACCATTTCCTGATTCTTCACTACTATAACTCCCACCACTTTTATATGAGGATGTTGCATGAATAAATCCTATGCGAGCACCATAATAGATATTTATCGCACCTTTTGGTGTCATCGGGAAAATACCTAACCCAATAGAGAATATTTTTGAGGATGATTCATAGTTAGTTCTTTCACTTGATGTTTGAAAGTACGCTATTCCTGGTTCAATTCTAAATTTTGATGATATATTGATAGGAAGAAAAACTTGAGGAGCAATTCCAGCATCAGTAAATAACTGAGTTATATCTTTTATATCTGAAATTCCAATACCCAATCCGAATTGAACTTGTTTCTGCTGAGTTGACTCTTGTGTATAAGCGTTATTCCAAATTAGAAACATAAATAAAGAAAGTATTAATATTTGTCTTTTCATTTCTTTCTCCCTTTTTTTTATTTTTAGATGATTTGAATTTTTTTTACCAATGATCTTAATTTTAAGGTGCTCTCGCCATTTCTACCTACTATCTTAAAAACCGATAAAGCATTACTCTATCTATTAACAGCCTAACAATTAATTATATAGTTTTTTCACATCACCCCAAATATTACAATCTCATCATTGAATTGCAAGAAAAAAGTACTAAATACATGATAGCCTAACTGTATAACATAACCAAAAGGGAGATATAAAGAATCTGGATAGCTTTTTTTCTTTAATTCGCATTTTTCGGCTAACAAGGAATTTCACCTGTCCCGCAGTATGCGGGGTCAGGTGCAACGGGGGTTAGGCGTTCATATCTACACTAGCTAGGTATGCTTTTCCACAAAATAAATTTCACAGTCATATTTCAATTAGACCACGAAACACATCTGTCTGCTACACCCTCGGCAGAAGTAATCTGGGTTAGACCACTACCATCGGCACTTATGACATATAGGTGAGAAACGAAGTCACCATCGGGCTTGTTGAAAAGAAGCTTCGACCCATCGGGCGACCAACATATATATACAACATTTCTATATAGACCTAGCACACTCCATTCACTTCCTCCATAAGCTTCCAGAATCGCAAGGGAGTTCGGATTGCCTCCGTCTATATCAATCAGCATAATTTCAATCGAACGATACGTCGAATCTCGAACAACTGACAAGTAAGCAACCTTTTGCCCATCTGGTGAACAGGCAGGAGATTCAAGAGAGCTGTCATCTGGATGAGGAACCAATACTTCTAAATTGTTGCCATCCATGCCCATCGTACAAATGTCAGACCCTTTAATAAAAGCAAGTTTACCGTTTGGGGAAACAGAGAATGGTCCCTCAACACGATCTAAGCTCTGGAAGTTTTTGATTAATATTCTGTCTGGTGGATCTTTCACGGGAGATTGTTTATAAAGGGGTACTTTAGGAAAATTAGGATGGGCTTCCACATGAAATAGAATTTGCTTAGAATCATGCGTCCAGCTTGGTGTTCTGTCCTGACCTTCAATATATGATATGTTTTGACTGTTGGTGCCATCAATGTTCATAACGTGAATATCATACATCTCTGATGAAGAAGAATACTTAGAAGTAGCAATTTTTTGCCCATCAGGAGAAACAGCAGGACTGACTTCAAGACCAATATCAATTCCCCAAGAACTTTGCTCATCAATGTCAATTACATATAAACCTCCATACTCGCCTGGATATGGACCTATACGTTTAAAAACAAACTTTCCCTGCCCAAGCTTTTCGTACGGGATTGGGTCTGTCAAAGTTGGAAGACTAGGAATATTGGGTTCTACTGGTGTCTCCTTATTGCAAGCAATATTGGTTAGTGTGAGCCAACCAATAGCAAGAAGCACGATAAACCGGGTATTATTGCCAACCATAGTTAACCTCCTCGTATGCCAAAATATATTACACCTAACGGATAAGCTGAGCGGCGTGAAAATTGTGACCACTAAACTTTTTCTTTTCAAATTTACATTCATTTCAGCTCCGAAACTTCCCACTCACGTGAAACGCTTTTCACGTCCGTTCAAGCAGGTGTTATAGCATTTTCCAGAAGGATATTCTTCCACTTTGATAGATTAGGCTTTTTCCATTCTCCATAAATTCTTTTTATTGTAGGATTGCCATACTTAGCGATTTCTGCAATCATCTCTTTCACATAAGCAGAAGGTATATTATCACCATCTATTAATACTGAGAGTTTTGAATCCATAAAATTTACCAAACATTCTATTTTATACAATATACCCACAAAACAATTGAAATACGCTAAAAATAATTTTTATACATCAAGCATTTTAAAATATGATTCTGAATAATCTTTAACAAAATTTCTATAGCACATAACATATGTTTATCCTGCGCATTTACGCTTAAAACAGGTTTCTCTATCCAGAAACTTAAAGGTTTCTCTATAGACAAACTTTTAAACCCATTTTGTGGACTTCTATTCATGTGATTCTATTTTAATAATTAATTATTCTATTGTCAAGTCCTAATGAAACAGCTTCGCGATACGGCAACTCCCAGTATCCTTCTTTCTTATTCCATCGCCATCCAACATATTAAAGTGTTTTTAAACTCTGAACAGCGAACACTGAACCTGTGAACACCTACAATAATTTTTGTACTTTTCA
>JAGMCF010000256.1 GCA_023129415.1 Candidatus Cloacimonadota bacterium | reverse complement strand
ATATCTTTATCTTCCATTCAGGTTTACCGATCGCATTACATCTCGCATTGTGCATTGAAATAATTAAATATCTTCGTTGAGACTTTATTATAGCATCTTTCAAACCCATAAATACATTTTTTACAATTCTTACTCTGATATTGTATCTCTTTGCGATTCTTTTATGATTATGATTTCCTCTAAACCATTCACACACAATTTGATGCTCTATATCTGATAGACCTTCAATCCATCGAGTGTAATATGGATACATTTGTTTGCATTCTTCTGTCCGTTTCTTTTTAATCTCCGGGCCTAAACTCATTGCATCTAAATATGCAGGGCTAATTTTTGATATCGCTATGATATCCTCCTTAAGTTGTTATAATATTATATAACAGATTTTCCCTAACTTCGCAATTGAAAACATGTCAAATATTTTATATATTTTTCAATTGGTACCAAGTTGGTATGAAAAAGGTGACAAGCTGAGAGCAAAAAGGTGCCAAGTTTGTGGAATATATTAAAAATCAATCAATTATTTTTGCATTTTTTTCAAAAACACCTACTTTTTTAAAAAATAACTGACATTATGGTTGTCAAAATTGATGATTTTGTTGTTAAAATTGATAAGTAAATTGTTATATCGATGTAAGTTATATTGATTGGGTGAAAAATTGTGTGACGAAAATTTGTATGGTGTTTTTTTTGCGTATAATAAATGGGATTTAAGTTTTATGGTTGTTTTTGGCTAAATTTGAGTAATATTTGTATGGTTTTGGCTTGCTATTTAGATACAATTATCCAATTTCAAATTTTGGATTCTTTTTGATGATTTTTGACAATTTCAAGGAGCTTGGATAAAAGGTTGCCACCTATGTAAATGATGTCATTAATTCCAATAAAGATTAAAAATATTAATCCACAATTAATAGATTAAATTTGATAGATACTTTAGTTGTAGAATAACAAAAATAGCCTGCGATCTTGCAAGCCCATACTTTAAAATATACCTGTTATAATAAACCTTAATCTTATTCTATAATCAATGTATGCATTAAACTTTTTCTTGCGTTCTACATTGCTTAAATTAGGTTTAATGAAGTAATTTTGAGGTGACACCACCCACCTTTAGGGGGGATAGGTGTTTATTTAATAATATATCCCACACATAAATTTTGTAAAAATTCTTTATTTCGTAATATGAAGAATATTGTTCAACCAGGTTTATTCAAGCAAACAATTATATGTTGGTTATGCGACATATGAACTGCTTATATGGTTAGGTGATTTTATTCATCATTACTTCTATCTCATTATAACTTTCTTTTTCCAAAATATTAGTTACAAACATTTCATATTCGGTTCCTTCAATATCTATTTCTGCTGATAATATTTTAGAATATTCCCGCGGTATAAAACCTATTGTATGATCTTCTTTTAAAATTAAAATAGCATAAGGGTCAAATTCATTATTATAATCTCTTTGATGATATAATTTCTCGCCAATTTTAACAGTTCTTGAGGTTGAGCTCCATTCATGATTAAAATATGTCCCTTTAACTGTGAATTCAAAAAAATCAGGGATTTCTCTATAACTATTAGGTGTTAGTTTCAATGAAATATCTTTAATGTTTTCTTTGTCGAATTCTAAAATATCAAAATTATTAATTTCATCATTGGTCAGGTTTGATAACCATTTTATGAATTCTTTTCCATGTAAATTTAGGGATTTCTCATATAAATATGTAGAAACCTTTCTACCTTTTATACCTAGTGACCTTGCCAAACAACTTGTAGAATTATTTAATCCATATTTCACATAACTTGTGAGGTTTTTTATATTTTCAGGTAAATCCTTCAAATCAATTTCTAATTTATAAGACAATATATTAATAAATGAGGTAATACCCCAAGGATATAGATAGTAAAGAGCTTTTGAAATAAATATATGCAATTTTTGAATATCCTTTTCTCTTACTTGCCATTCGACTATTAAATTTTGAATTGTTTTCCCTGAAATCCATTCTTTAACAATTTCAGAAAATTCTGCCGGCTTCGTTAAAATATTATCTAATTTGTAGTTCCTTAATTCATCAATTTTATGTTCTGTAATTAAATCCAGAAAACTATCAATCAATCTCAAATATTCATCATTCTCAACAATTTCTATTAAATCGTCTATGTGAGATTCAATGTACTCATCAATGGTTTTGTTGCTTTTAAAAGAAAAACCTGTTTTTTTGTAAGCTCTTAACTGATCAATAGATGTTTCGTTTTCAAAAGATTTGAAAATTTTACGGAATCCATTTTTTAATGATTCAAGATTTAGTTCTCTTTTATCAATTTGTATTTTAAACAAACTATTATTAATAATTTCTTCGATAATATTCTCATAATCTGTTCCAATTATTTCTTCGGTTATTAGGTCTAATATATATGTTTCTGATAAAATGGACAAATACTTATTAAAATTCTCCTTACTTATTCTATTATTAGAAAGAGCATTTAATACCTTAAAAATAAGACTATTAGCTTCTTCTATATTGTCTTTATTTGTGAACTCATCATACAGTTTTTCGTCTGTAAGGGTATTTATTACATAAATTATTACTCCTTCGGTTTCTTTGCCTGCTCTACCAGCTCGACCAACTATATTCCAAAAATCTCTTTTCTGAATATTAATTTGTCTCCGAGTTTTTTGGTTGAATCCTATATTAATAGTATGAAAGATTAGATTTTTAATTGGAAAATTTAAGCCTTGACCAACTGTATTACTTGATAATAAAATTATTAGATTACCATTACGATAGTCATTTTCAACAGCATTCCGAACTTGTTCTGGCATATCTCCAAAATGAATTCCTATTCCCATTTTAATAGCTTGTGTTATATAGTAATCATCACCATACCATAATTTTGCATAGTAATAAGATTGTTTAATTTCATTAGGTTGAAACCACGTTGGAATATCTCCATTTCCTAGTGAGTCAATAATCTGCTTTATTCTATCATAAATCCATTTAGTGTGACGTGGTTGGGCACAAAAGACGAGAGTATTACCTTCAAAAGATAATTTATAAGCAAGTGCAGCTGTTGTTTCATTTTTATTACCCTTTTTGGGGAATTCGTCACCAAATTCTCTATTTTTTAGAAAATATGGTATAAAGGCTTCCTGCTTATTTTTAGTGTCTTCATCTTCTGTAATAATATTTTTAAATTTTATTTTTCCATTATTCCCATCCCAAACAAAACTACCAATAAGTTTTCTTGTCGGTTCCCATTCTTCATTAATATTACTATCTCTAAATAAAAGAGAACGTAAAACATTTTCTTCTTTTCCGCTCAACCATAATGCATATTCATTTGCATTTTCACTTGGCATTACAGCGGAAATAAATAATGTTTTTAATTCTGGAATTTTAATTCTCAATCTTATAATTAGGAATTCCAACAATGTTGCTCTTGCACTATAATCACCAATGATATGACCTTCGTCAACAACTACAAATGAAACATTGTTAAAGAAATCAGGATTTATTCGCAATAATAAATCAATCTTTTCTGGTGTTGCAATTAAAACATCTGTTTCTGATAAAATTACATCTTGAAATTCATCAACTTCATAACTACCAGACAGTGATGAAACTGAAAATCCAAGTTTAGAAAAATATTTTCCTAATTCAACTTCTTTTTCGCTTGTTAAGGCTCTAAATGGAGCAACATAAATACATTTTTTGTTGGAATGATTAACTAAATTCTTCAAAATGGACAATTCAGCAATAAATGTCTTACCTGTACTTGTCGGCATTTGAACAACAAAGTTTTCATCTAAATCAATTAAACCTCTTTCTATTGCTCTTAATTGTGAAGTCCAAAATTCAAATATTGATTTCCTCTCACTTATTTCTTTTATCGAATTGTTTGAATAGTAATCATAGGCAAGTAACTTCACATACTTTTGCCAATAATTACTGTTTCTAATAATATCATTTTTCTTTAAATTATCCCAAATTGCTCGTTCCGTGAATAATATTATTCTTGTTTTTAGTAAGAAAATTAAATGCGATAAGTAAGTGTTCCCTTGGTTAAGATAATAATTATAGGTATTGTCTAATTCAGAAATAAAATCACTTTCCTTTAATTTAAGCACATATCCATACCATTTGGTTATTGCATTTTTGAACAAGTCAAATCCGAGATTTATTCCAGTCTCATATATTTTAATCTTAAAATCTGCGTAAGGGATTTTTTTTAATAGAATGAGTGTAATCTGATCAATTATTTTGTTATCTGCTTCTAAATTGATTTCCTTTGTTTCAGTTTCTAACAAATAATTATTCAATCGACTTGCAACACAATATCCGTTAGCTTGATAACCTGCTAGGTCATAACATAATGCAGACATTAAAATAAGATAATCTTTGTCGTATTTTTCTGATATATCAGCAATTTCACTTAAATATTCATAAATTTCAGCACTTTCTTTTAGACCTGAAATAGCAATTTTATTGTTGCCGTTATTTTGAAGTATAAGACAAGAGTTTGTTGATAAAAACAAGGCTCTATTGTATAGATAATCTTCTTTGTATGTTCGATTAAAGGATGCCTTTAATTTCCAAGCAAATATTTGGTTTTTATAATTACCTAATAAATAATCTTTTAATAACGATTCAATATCATTTTCTAATTCTGTAATATATTGTTGTTTATTCATTTATTAATCACTTAATATATTAACCAGTGACTCTTCTATGTCTCGCCAAGTATTTTCAACTAATTGCTTTAATTTATCTATAAAAATTATGGTAACTTTTAATGGGTCTAATTGAGGTGGTAGGTTGTTTAATTCTTCAAGTATGTTCTCTGTAAAATTGCTATTTTCAATAATAAAAAATAGTTCGAAATTTCTATTATAATTTTGTGGGTTTTTAACAATATCTTTGAATTTCTTTGCTTTATCAAATTCTGATTTTTCAAAAAATAATCGTTCTAAAAATTCTGCAATAGATTCTGTCGGTGCTAACTCGTCTTTCAATAAAATGTTATGAGCTATTACTGTTATATAAAATCTGTTTGGTATTTTTCCTACTTTTATTTTAGGATCTAACTTTGTTTTAATTTCGTAATAATAAATGTCTTTTATCTCTTCCCCTTTATTATATGCGATTAAATCTGTTCCAAATACAGCTTTGTCTTTATTTAATTTCCATTGTAATTTATTTATAGGAACTTCTAAATTTTGAAAATACGATACAATTAATGCTGATAAAATTTCCCCCCAGTCACCTTGTCTTACATTTCTATCAAATTGATTATTGTCACCTGGAATAACTTGATTTTTGACATATTCTCTAATTTCATCTTCCGACGCATCTTCAAGATGAAATTTGTAATAATCAATGTTCCTGTATGATGTAATAATCTGTTCTTGTAGATGTTTAATTAAGTCATTGTCAGGATTTATTTCCTCAGTAACATGAATCAATTTGAAGACATATTTGTCTTCTTGTTCCTGATAATTTAACCATTCTTCTATCATTTTAATCTCTGATACCTTTACAACTAACGCAATGGCTGATCTACCAAAACCGATACAATAAAACTTATATAAAGAACAAAACTTTAATTTTACTACCAAACTTGGATTGAAACACAGCGGTTTTGGTCAGCTTGAACTTGTTGTTCAAGCAAACAGTTATATGCCCGTTCTCCGTAGTAGCCTACTCCACCGAAGTAGCCTCGGCTACGAAGGCTGGATCAATTCTCCGAAGTCCCGATAAATCGGGACGAAGGATGAACTGCGAAGGGTGAATTGGCTAAGCAACATATGAACTGCTTATATGGTTATGTGTTTTTCTCATCTTCTTTACTTTTAACGGTTTGGCTTTACGCAGTAGCATGAATAGAACCACTTACTTTTCAGTTTACCAATGCCATTTATTAATTTCTTTTTCGTTTCATTTAACTGCTTCACCCTCTATTGCTTATAGTTTTGTTGGCACTCGTTTATTCTTCGTTTAGCTTTAAAATATTTAAAATTTCATTAAATTTTTCATTCAATTTTTCATTCAATTCTGAAATTTTCTCATAATGGAAGGAAACCCACCTAATGTCTGAGCCTTCAATACTATTGTAAAAATAGAAAGCTTCTGTTTCTTGGTTATATTTAATAAATGGCAATAACTCAATTGGTTTATTTTGTCCACTATGAATAAAATACAGTTTGTTTACATCCAATGGTATTAACGATTCAATCTCTATTTCATTAAAAGGAGTTCGATTACCAATCAATTCTTTAGCATTATATATAAAAACTCCATCGGAATAAGTGTTTGTTGTTGCAGAGATTAATCTACAATCAGTAAAGCCTTCTCCTATGTGCTCTCTTAATTCTGTTAATTTCTGTTCTAAGATGGTTACTCTGTTTTTGTAGTCTTGTTCGCTTGTAACTCCTCCGTGCCCTTTCCATTTATTCCGATATTCCCTAACATCATTAAGTAGATTTATTATACCCTTGCTTGTAATAAAATTGAAAAACTCTTTGCTTGGATACCCGAATACTTCCGCGCATATGTTTTTATTATCCTTGTCATTTAATAATGTTCTAGTTGCTTTTGCAAGATTAGCAGTTAAATTATTCCAGCCCCCAAAGTCAGATTTTATATACCAAGTTTTAAACTTATCTTCAATTTTTAACCATCTATGGGATTCAGCTTTGTAAAACTCTTTATTCTGGTTAAAAGCACTTATCATAATCATTGAAAGAAATTCAGAAAATGCTTCAAAGAAATTGAGTAAATGTTCTACTTTTCTATTATTCTCATTTGTTGCATAATATTTCCATAAAATTGAGGAAATTGGAAATGGAAGAGTATCAATCCAGAGCTCAATTTTATCATTCTTTTCAAAAGATAAAAGTTCTTTATTTATTGAACTAAAAGCTTTTGGTTGTTTCCACAACTTTGTTTTTAAATCGGTTATGTTTAAAGCTAATTGTTCAATTTTATTATTGGTTTCAACAATATTTAGTTGTGTTTCTAAATTAGGAATGTAAACGCTAATCTTTAATAATTGTGACTTTGTAAGATTGGGAATAACAGTTCCAACTTTTAGGCTTTCAATTGAATGTTCACCCAAAGGAGTGTTGAAGTAATTTGATAAAAAAGTAGAGTTAGCTTTATCAGAATTTACTACGATTTGAAAATAGTTTTTAGGTTTAATTTGCATTTTTGACGGTTCATTAACGACATCACTATTTCCTACCTTTGGGATGTAAATTGAGTTGTTTATATGGGTTACTTCATCTTTTGTATCTTCTTTCAATAAAAAAATTTCGTTTAAGAGTACCGATATATTAATTGGAGAAAATCCAGTCCTTTTGCCCAATGTTTCTATTTTTTCAGAATTTACTAATGCTTTAAAAGAAGTAAAGTTGTTGTAGTTTACTAATCGCCCAAGTTGTACAGATTTACCTTTTTGCTCTTTCTTGTAGTTATTAAAAATGACTTGATTAGTTGATTCATTAGATGTTAGTTCTGCCACAAAACATTTTTCTGATTTTTCTTTTGAAGCGACAACTAAATATGAGGAAATATTAGTGATAGGCGCAAATGTACCTTCGGGTAAATGAAATAGCCCTTTTATTGAAATATCATTTTCGACTAATAATGCTTTAGTTTTTTTATCAAATACAAATCTTGGTGACACTAAAAACAGTAATGTTCCATTCTCATATATTAGAGAACTACACTCTATTAATAAGTCTGTTGCATAATCATTAGAACTTGCTTTTTCAGAAATATGCTTTGTTCTTAATCCAAAAGGTGGAAAGCAACTAACGAAATCGAATTTGCTTTTATTAGTATTTAGAAGTTTTAGTCCGTTACCTATTTCGATTCTATCAACATTTATCCCTAATGTTGATTTTATTATTTCAAATTCTGTCAGATTAAAACAATATCCAGATGGATTAGGAATATTTTGTCTAATTAAATATGATTCTGCTGTAATCCAAGGGTCAAAATAGGACTTAGGATTTAAATTTTTATCAAGCAATTTTATAAAGTTAATTAAATGATTGGGGATTTGAAAAAAGTTTCTGCTTAATAAAGTATTTGTCAATTCCTCATCTTTCAAAATGTTTTGTAATTTATCAATTCCAAAATCATTTCCAATTCTTTCTAAAAGCGATGTATTGATATATCTAGAAAATCTAAATGAAGGACTAATTCTAAGTTCATCAATTTTTCCCCAAATGATACTTTTTATTTTTTTATCCATATTTAGTTTCCTTTAAATGAGTGCCAACCACTGTATAAATTCATTGTTCTTATCACTCCATATTAGCAGGATAAACACAATTGCGGTTATATCTACTTTATACACATAACTTTATAGGAGTGTATCTGGAGTTGAGACAAATTTATTCCCATCTTTGAATTACACTCATTTTTCATAATTACTTCAAACTTGTTATTAATACTTTTGCTCTCAATTACGGATACACTTCAGTTAGATCTTCATTAATATAGAACATATTCCTATCATATAAATTAACATCTCAATATTATTAAGCAAGATATCAAAATAATAAAATGATAATAATCTTGCATAAAACATATAAACAATATATATGACCAATAAATTAATTTATAGAATTATTATAAATGCTGTCAATTAAAAAATAGGTGGGTTCAAGTTTTTTGGGAAATTTATAAGTTAAAAAATTTA
>JAGMCF010000255.1 GCA_023129415.1 Candidatus Cloacimonadota bacterium | reverse complement strand
TGGACAATTGGATAGAAAAAATAACAACCTTATCAGAAGGTAAAGAATTTCATGATATTATTAATATCTATATTGAAAGAGCGAGGCAGGTTAAGATTAGTACCGCAGGAATGAATGAATTTGCTGAACGAAAATTTATTGTAGAGCGGAAAATGGGCAAAGATTTAATAAGAATGGCAAAAACCGGAGAAAGGGAAATAAGGGGAGGAGATAAAAAATCAAAGTTGATGTCGTCAACTTTGAAATTATCAGATTTGGGAATAAATAAAGATCAATCTTTTCGTTATC
The DNA here is from genome assembly GCA_023129415.1 of Candidatus Cloacimonadota bacterium. GTDB lineage: Bacteria > Cloacimonadota > Cloacimonadia > JGIOTU-2 > JGIOTU-2 > JAGMCF01. The sequence continues at coordinate 8,489 of JAGMCF010000255.1, read as the reverse complement.
AATTATTGTCCCGGTTACCCGTAGATAAGTTTAATGAATATATTATTAATACAAAGAAAAAACAAGAACAAATAGCGTGGACCGAACTTAGAAATATTACTAAGAAATATTTAAAAGAAACGGAAAAAGAAAAAGTAAACGAATTACGACAAGGACAATAATAAGAGTCTTTGATAAACTATTTAAAGAATTAGGAATAAATAAGACGGTTCACGGATTCAGACATTATTATATAACAAATTTACTTCAAAATTTTGATGTAGGGACCCCAAGGTATCAAATATCAAACACATTTTTATCAATTTTACAAACAATAATTCTAATTAATAACATTAAAAAACATATTAGATGCTAAATTTAAATACTACCTCCCTTGAATTGGTTAAGGGAGGTTTTTTAATATTAACGAAATATTATTAATTATATTGTTGAATAAATTTTATATTATTATATGGGTTTATAATTTACCCATTCTATAAATATAATTATAGGATAGGTGGAGAAAGGTTTAATTACATATATAAAATTTTAGTTGACACAATTTTATAAAAAAAGAAATTTAATAAAAATACATTTTTAAAGGATATTTTTCTTTATGAAGTATTCTGTTAACATATTATCAAGTAGAATGACAAGATAAATATTTCATTATAGAAAAGAAATGTTAAACAAAATATTTAATTCTAATTTATTGAAATACTCCGGCATTTCTACAATAGTCCATTCTTTCTTTAGAAGATTTCTATTTGATAAATATGTTTAGTTTTCATATTGAGACCTATTTGTACAAACTTAGAACTGCATATAAAACTTATGCGAAAAAGATATTGTCTAATCTCTGATAGATGAAAGAGAAGAAAGTGGATGCATATTAAGTTAATTGAAGGACCATAATTGATACTTAGTTATCATTTATGATATAATATAGAACGAGCCCGATAATTTATACTATAATTTGTAGTAAAATAATAGACAGATTATGCATTTAAAAGAGATCAAATATAGTTAAAAATGAATTTTATGCTGATTTCAAGGGTACATTGAACCTATGAAGACTTGCTTTATATCTGAGTAGATAATGTTGATTCTTAAGATGTGATAATATATCAAAAAAGAATGATTGAATAGACTTTGTTAATAAAAATTAACAAATTTGTAGAAAATTTGATAAATGATAGTTTAAGAAATGAAGTTTAGCTTTATTTTTTATAATTTACTATATACAATTTTGAAAACCTGTATTCAAAAATTACATATATTACTTTCTAACAAAAATAACAACAGAAAACTAATATAATGAATTTACAAAATACAAAATATTTAAATCAAATTATCAAACAATCTGTGAATTATTTTAAGAAAAATTATAATACAGATTATATTCATTTTAAAAACTTTGAATTAATAAATACATATTTAATCAGTTTGTCTATTGAAAAAGAAATAGATCTTTTTATTAATATTCTTCATAAAGAAGGGAGAATTCCATATCAAACACTTATAGCAAGTATTTTGCATAAATATATTACAGGAAGAATTGTTGGAAAAAAAGTGAACACATGAGAAAATCTTATAGGATGCAACTCCGATAGAGCTTATCATATTTGTATTTTCTATTTTGTTATAAATATCTCACTCCTAAAGATTTTAGTTTTAAGCAATAAAAAATTACGAAAGAGTCCCATAGGTACAAAATATGGATAGAATGAATAAAACCACCAAAAGGGGATTGTTTAAATAAAATGCTTTTACCCCAAACACTTGAAAAATCTGTAAAATTTAAAGACATGAAATCATTAAAATATTTTTGTCTATATATTAGAATATCAGAAAATTACAATAAATTAGTATAACCAGAAAAAACATAAAAAGGAATCTAAGAGAAATTTTATGGAACCTAACAATTATGAAGAGATTGTTATAGACTTCAAAATACCTACTCTTGTTCTGGCAGGACCAGGATCTGGGAAAACATCCTTGTTAGCTTATGAAATAAAAAGATTATTGGATAAAAAAACTGACAAAAACACTATAACTGTACTTACATTTGGTACAGATGCAAAACAACATATGTATGATAAACTTATAGACCAAAATGGACATTTCAAGATTAAACCAAAAGAACTTCCCCATATATTTACTATGCACTCTTTAGGATTTGAAATAGTAAGAGAAAAACCACATGCAGTTAATCTACTTAAAATCAACCTCGAAGTTCAGCCCGACGAAGATATAAAGAAATTAATGTACCGCAATGCGGCATTAATACTTGGTTTTGCTGAAGAAGACGGTAAAAAGGCTATTGAATGTAAGCAATATGGTGATTGCAAAGATAATTCAGAAGAAAAAAAATGCATGATATGTAGAAAGTATAGAGAGATAATGTCAAAGTGTAATTACATAGACTTTGATGATCAAATTCTATTTGCTTGCGAAATACTGGAAAATAATACTGAAATACTTGATAAATATCAATCCAGAGCAAAGTATTTGTTAGTTGATGAATATCAAGATATTAATGCTGCGCAATTTAGATTTATTAAATTGCTTAGTAGGAAATCAAGAAATGGACTTTTTGTGGTCGGAGACGATGCTCAAAATATTTATTCATTCCGGGGTAGTGATCCCAAATTTATTCTATGTTTTAATGAATATTTTCCTGATTCAAAAACCACTACACTACCTCATAGTCGCAGATGTCACGAGAAAATTATGGATGATTCATTTAAGATTTTAGAAAAATATTATGTTGATTGGGCGAGAAGACCCAAACTTAAATATCATGTTAATATTGGCAATTTACCCTATACTTGGCAGTTTCCAAGTGAATATGCAGAAGCAGAAATGGTCTCTAAAATTGCAAGATATTTCATCCCAGAAAAAACAGTTTTGATATTAGTGCCTAAAAAGGAGTTTTTTCCATTAATTTCAGAATCTTTATTTTATCATAATGTACCACATGAGTGCCCTGTAGATCTTTTGCCTGAACGAATTAGAACAGTAAAACATTTTATAGATTGGGTGAAAAGCCCTAATGATAATTTTATAACAAGATTAGTTATTGAAGATTTAATAAATAAAGGGATTGCTAAAGTAACTGGGGCAAAAAAGGATAAAAGATGTACACCCGAAACAATTCAAAAACGAATTCTTGTTGAAACTGAAATCGCAAATTTGTGGGAATTCGTTGATAAGAAAAATAATTTATTTTCAATAATTAAGAACTACAATCACCAAAATAAAACTATACTAAATATTAGAGAAGGTCTCCTAAGTCTACTTAACTCATATAAAAATTTTAAGGGTGATAATCAAGGGGAGTTTGCAAGACAATTATCTGTTGTAACTGGTATTTGGTCTGATCCATCTAAATTTTCAGATGACATATCTACTGTTGTAGATATACTTCATTCTAAACGACCAACAGGACCCGGTTCGGTTGAATTGAAGACTATGAGAAAAGCTAAAGGTCTTGAAGCAGATATTGTAATGATAGTAGGTTTAGAAGACGATATTGTTCCTAATCCTAGAAATGATATTGTAGAAGAAGCTCGATTATTTTTTGTTTCTATGACACGAGCAAAGGAAAAATTATTTCTATTTCATTCATACAAAAGACCATGTAATATTACATATGGAAAAAAGATAATTGAAAAAACTAGGTCTAGATTTCTTGATACTATAGGTAGAAAAAGTGAATGGAAGTTAAAAAGTAAAAAAGAAGATTAGAAAATCCTAAAAAGAAATAAAAATGAAAAATCTTATCAATTATAACCAAAGTAGTTTAGATAAAAAACAAATTTTCCTTTTAGGAAATGAACAATTATTACAAAAGAAAAAAGTTGGTATATTTGTATCAAGAGCTATTCCATTAAATATAATAATTCCAGCAGAAAAACTTATACTCACAATTGCTGAATTACCTAATATTTTCATAAGTGGTTGGCATTCACCTTTTGAACGAAGAATTCTAAAGAAATTATTATTAGGTGAGAAAGAAGTAATCTTTTTCACACCTAAGGGAATAAAAAATCAATCAATTTATAGTTACCTTAAAAAACCTCTTAATAACGGTAAATTATTAATTATTTCTCTTTTTCTTGATAAACATGAAATTACACTAAAAAATTCAATCAAGAGAAATGAAATGATTACAAAAATGGCTGAACATAATCTTTTTGTATTTATCAGTAAAAGTGGAAATTTGGACAAAATGTTTAGCAAATTGTCAAAACAAAAAAAACCATTAATTCTTAATCACTCAACAAATTCTTACTTTCTTCACAAAGGAAATGCAATAGATATAGATAACTTTAGGGAGATTTTATTATGAATGAAATCATAAATTGGAGAACAGATATTTTGCCTATTCTTGAAGAAATAAGAGATAAGGGTGCAGATATAAATGTAATGAGAAGTCTATTTATAGAGAGATTAAATTACGATTTTACAGATAAGAAAACTCTTATTGAATTTCCTGAAAGAATTAAAGAGAATGTTCTTTCTACAAAAATTATATCAGAAAAAAATGGTTTTAAGGTTTTGTTTTGTACTATTGACAGTCTTTTAAAAGGTATAGAACTTCCAGCTGTTAAAACAATTTCAAGATATTATCCTGCTAATCTTATAATATTTACAAATAAGGAAAGAGATGAAGCTCATTTTATTAATACAAAATTTGTAGGCAAAGAACGAGACAAGAAAGTTAAAGGTTTTCGCAGAATAACTATTGGTAAAACTGACAGACTGAGAACAGCTTCTGAAAGATTATCAAAAATTTATGCCTATGATGGAATCTCAACACTTGCTTTAATGTCAAAATGTGAAGAAGCATTCGATGTTGAAGCAGTTTCTACGGAGTTTTATAAAGAATTTGTAAAGAAATATAAGGAATTGAGGAATGTCATTAGAAAGAATAATAAACAACTAAAAAAGGGAGTTGATGATAGTTTAACTCAGGAAATTACTAATCGTCTTTTGTTTTTATATTTTATCCAGAAAAAAGGCTGGCTTAATGGTGACTATAGATTCCTTTATAATAATTTCCAATCAAGCAAGAAAGAGTATTATAAAAACTCTCTTGTTCCTCTCTTCAAGAAACTTTCTATCAAAGACTTTAAATATCCAGAGTTTGAAAATATCCCGTTTATTAATGGCGGATTATTTGAATCTGAAAATATTAATGAAGATGTATTTATTCCTAATCAAGTCTTTCAGGATATTTTTGAGGACCTTTTAGAACGATTTAACTTCACTATTAGAGAAGATACAGAATTTGAAGAAGAAATTGCAATTGACCCTGAGATGTTGGGAAAGATATTTGAGCAACTAATTCTATCTATAGAATCAGAAAAATATAAAGACATTCCTGATGCACGACGCGGTTCAGGTAGTTATTATACGCCGCGTTTTATTGTTTCATTTATGGTAAAACAATCTCTCTTAAATTATCTGACAAATGAATTGCCAGAAATCCCAAAAGAAAAGTTAAAGTCATTGATATTTTGTCCACCTGACAAACGAAAAATTATTATAGATGAAATTGATAACCCTAAAGCAATCAGAGATAAATTATTAAATTTAAGAATTGTTGATCCAGGTGTTGGTTCTGGTGCTTTCGCTGTCGATATTCTTAATAAGTTGGTAAGTATAATTGAAAAGTTGAATGAAAAACTTGGAATTTACGAGGATAGATATAACCTAAGAAAGAAACTCATTGAGGATTGTATTTACGGGGTCGATATTCAGCCAAGAGCTGTTCATCTGGCAAGACTTAGATTGTGGCTCTCTCTTATCGTTGAACAGAAATTAGAAAAGATTGAACCTTTAATAAATCTGGATTTTAAAATATTAAAAGGTAATAGTTTAATATCTAAAATATGTGGTTTTAAGTTCGATTTAAAATCAATAACTCATCCGGATCAAAAAATATTAGAATTGATAGAAAAATTCAAAGAATTAAAGGACGATTATTCAGAAGCTATTAATGATATAAAAAAGAAAATTTTAAACGAAAAAATTTTTAAAACAAAATGTGACATTGCTATCTGGCATCTTGAAAATATAAAGAAAAGACTTAAAGAAAAATTAAACTCTATTGGTGCACAGCTAACTACTTTAATTGAAAAGACCAATAAAGAAATTCGAGAAGAGGAGGATAAAAAAGAGAAATTAGAACAGGAAATATCAATTCTTGAAAAAGAAATTGAAAAAATAAAAAGTGATCAGGAAATAGATGCCTTTAATTGGCAACTAGACTTCTTCGAAGTTATGGGTGTAAAGGAAGGTTTTGATATTGTTATCGCTAATCCACCTTATGGCGTTGGTGTAGAAAAGGAAGTTTATAAAGATGAGTTTGAACTTGGTAGTAAAGATAGTTATGGAGTATTTGCTGCACTTGGGGTGAATATCCTAAAGCCAGGTGGAACGCTTTGCTATATTATGAGCGATACCTGGCAAACTATACGAACACATAAGAAGTTGAGAGAGAAAATATTTAATGAAACTAAAGCTCAATATCTTATATCCGTGCCAATGAAAACTTTTAAAGCAACTGTTAATACTGGTATTTACTTTTTCAAAAAGAGTGCTATTGATAAGAAAAAAGAAAATTTTATAATAGCAGCAGATTTCCATAACCTTGATATTAAAAATGGAGATTTAGAAGCTGCATTTGATATGATTATTGATATTGAACCTGATGAAAAACATGAGGATGGTTATACTGAATGGTCCGATAGAGAAATGGCTATATATGCTTATAGACAAAAGATTATTGAAAGATTTTCTAATCTCTCGTTCTTTATCGCTTCACCTAAATTATTTAAACTGATGCAAGATGTAGGTAATTTAAACCCAAAAACATTTACTGATGATAAAGATTTGCCAGTTATGTTTGATTTAAAAAAACAAAAAACAATTTTTGACCAGAATAGACCTGATGTGTATCAAGTAAATTTTAACAGAAAAATTATTGAATTGGTGAAATTGGGAGATATTGCAGAAGTGAAACAGGGATTAGCTACAGCGGATAACGATTATTATTTAAGACAACTTCCAGGAACAAGAGGGAGTTATAAAGAAATAGATTTAAACCTTGTGTTAAAAGAAGAAGAACTTGAGAAAATTAGAAAAGATGAAAAACTTAGATTAGATGTAATAGAAAATGGAATCTGCACAAATCCAGATCATAAGTCACATAAGCACAGATATTTTAGCGGCAGGTACTTTGTTCCTTATGACAAAGGTGGTGCATCTGATATTGAAGAGGGCTGGCTTCCAAACTATTATGTGCCAACTCCTTACTTTATCGATTGGTCAAAAGATGCAATAAAAAGAATGAAGACATTAACAATTGCAGATATTCGTAAAAAGTATGGGGAACCAGTCCCATCAGATCGAGAATATTATAAAACTCAAATCGCAGCGGTTTTTCGCAATACTAAGACTTATTTCAAGGATGGCATAACCTTTTCTGATACTGGTTATTATGCACCAACTTATCGTTTTAATACTTCAACACTTTACGATGTTATGGGTATGAGTATTTTCCCCAGAAATCCTATTACTACGATTAACCAATTGGCGAGTAAGGTTTCCAGATATTTTATTAAGAATTTCATTAATAGCACGGTTCATTCACAAATAGAAGGAGTCAAAAAAATTCCAATATTTTTTAATATCCCTGAGGAATATAGACGAAAACTATCTGATTTGGTCTCTTCTATTATCCAACACCAAAAACAAAATCCTAGGTATGACTATATAATTAATGAGCAGGTTGAGATAGATAAACTTATTTATGAGATGTATAATCTTAATGAAGAGGATATTAAAGAAGTAGAGAATTGGTATTTCAGGCGGTATCCGAAGCTGGCTAAAATTATTGAGAGAAAGCTAAAGAGGAAAAAATAATGACTGAAAAGAAAGAGTATATTAAATTTCTAAATGAGTTGAAAAATAAAATTAAGCAGGCTCACTATCAGGCATACCGGACAGTCAATAAGGAACTTATCAAACTATATTGGGAAATAGGTAAATCTATCATAGAAAAACAAGAAAAGTTGGGTTGGGGACAAAAAATAATCCAACAACTTGCTGGAGATTTACAAAAAGATTTTCCAAAAAACAGCGGTTTTTCTGAAAGAAACTTAAAATATATGAGGAAGTTTTATCTTGAGTATAAGGAGAAAACAAAAGTGCAACCACTGGTTGCACAAATTCCGTGGAGTCACAATCTAATAATATTGGATAAGACTAAAAATGACTATGAAAAAGAGTATTACTGTAGAATGGTTTTAAAATATGGATGGAGTAAAAGAGTTTTAGTCCATCAAATTGAATCAAAATCCTTTGAACGATTTTTAACCGATAAAAAAAGTCATAATTTTGAGAGGACACTACCTGTTAAGATGCTAAAGAAAGTAAAACCTGTTATAAAAGATACTTATATGCTTGATTTTCTTGAAATATCTGAGGATATTAAAGAA
>JAGMCF010000254.1 GCA_023129415.1 Candidatus Cloacimonadota bacterium | reverse complement strand
ATTGGCACCCAGTCCGGCGATGTGAGCATTGAATATACGGTTTCCGACCCACAGAGCGACCTCGTAGATATTGCAGTTCAATGGGCTTATTACAGGGTTAACCATTGGGAGTGGCATGATGCAACAATGGGAACTGGTGGAGAGGGAACTACTGGACTTACCACAAGTCCCGGTGGCGTATCCCATACCTATGTCTGGAATTCGCGGGCAGATGCTGGATTCGTTGAAAATGCATCAGTCAAGATAAAAATAACGCCGAGTGATCCAGCGGTTGGTTTAGCCGGTGAATCATCTGCTTTTACCGTTGATAACCACGCGTATGTAAACGGCACTCTGGGTACGGATGATGCGAGTTATGGGCTGGGACCTGGAAACGATGCTTTCAAAACTATTCAGTATGCCATTGATCAGGATTCCGACATTTCTCCACACATTTCTCCCAGGGGAGTAATATATGTAGAACCAGGAACCTATATAGAAAACATAAATGTAGATAAAAAACTAACCTTACAATCAACCCAGGGTCCGGGTTCAACGATCATTCAAGCATCAAATCCTAACAGTAATGTTATTTCCATTGATGGTGGTACTCATACGCAATACCTTTATGCTTTTATATGGGGATTCAGGATAACAGGAGCGACCAATGCAGCTGGAATCTATTTCCAGGAGATTTATGCGGCGATGTCAAAGATATCCCATAATATCATGACGGGAAATAAATATGGCATTCACCTATACAACACTGCCGAAAGCTATGCGCACTGTAAGGTAAATTATAACAACATCTATGGCAACTCAGACTATGGTGCTTATTGTGAGTATGGTTCATCACCGTTCAATATAGAATACAACTGGTGGGGCGATAATGACCCAAGTGATGATATCTATACCTATCTTATAAGTGCAGACTACACGCCCTGGCTGGATGCTTCGGTTGGCGATTTTAAAGAGGTGAATACACAAACCGAGACCAATATTGGTCCCTCCGGCGGTCAGGTAAAGGTAACTATCACCTCAACACCAGATGACGAGAATTATCTGAGTGTCTATCAAGTGGGCTCGCTTTCTGACGACCCTGTGACTACTGGTGAAACATTTCCCACTGGTTTTGACAAACGCTCCAACATCACCTGGGGAATAGTTGAAACACAACATCCAACAGGAGGTGTGACCGCTAATTTGGTTTTTGATTACAGCAGTCAGCCCGGTATCGTCAATGCTTCAACCATTGAAATCTTGAAGCGGAACAATGCCCAGGATAATTCATGGGCATTGGTGACCGAATCATCCAGAGATGACATTGCAAAGACGATAACCCTTACCGGCGTTACCTCCTTCATTGAATATGCGCTGGGTGCGGGGTCGGACAATCCCCTTAGTGCTTATGTTTACGGTTCATTCAAGGTATGGTTGGAAGGTGCTTACGAAACAGCCGGAGATACAATGAGAACGAGTATTCACGGTAGTGTTCCATTAAATTCACCTTACACAGACGCACCTGCTACGGTTACCAGCGTTCCTGCTGATGTGGTAGATTGGGTCTGGGTACAGCTTCGTTCAACAGAAAGCGGCGCAACAGAAGCTCAAAGGTCACTATTCCTGAAGAAAGATGGGACTATTGTTGACACCGATGGGACCACCACCGGAATACCATTTGAATTAGCACCGGGAGACTATTACATTATTGTTCGCCATAGAAATCATCTTGGGATTATGAGCGCCACTAAGCTCACATTTGTCAGCAGTGGCAGTCCTAATGTGTATAATTTCACCACCGCAAGTGGGCAGTCATACGGAACAGACGCAATAAAAGAACTTGAAACAGGTGTTTATGGAATGTATTCTGGTGAAGGGAACAATTCAGGGATTGTCTCAATAGCAGATGTTACCATAGCAATTGACAATCGTGATACTGTGGGTTATGAGACTTCAGATTATAATTTATCTAATATTGTCACTTTGGCAGATGCGACTAATTCTTTTGCCAACCGTGATAAAAACAGCAAAATTCCATCGCAATAAGAGGCTTAAGTGAATGTCCCAATTAGTTTATTTATACTATTGTTAATGTCTTTGATAGGTAAAGTTTAATAAAAAATGTTAATTTATAAGAATAGGAAAAAGATAAAAAAAATAAATAGAGGAGAAAAACAATGAAACACACAAGAATTACGATGAGATACCAGGCAGTAGCAGTATTTATTATTGCACTGCTTGGATGCTTGCTAGTAGCCCCATCCCTTGTACTGGCAACTGGAGAAACGATGGATGTGAATATCAGCAATGCAAGGGTGGATGGGGCTAACTTCAAATTTGAAATTCAGGTGAAACGAACAAATACCTGGGATAGTGGGCTTGGAAATTGCGATTTCTATTTCAATAGGAATGCGGCTGCCTTTACTGGAAATCCCACTCTTGAGAATGTAAATGCCAATATATCGGGTAATGGTGACTACACTTTCGTAGTTCAGATTACCGGTGACCAATTGCAGGCGAAGCTCAGTATAGCGAGCCCGGGAAGTGATGCTTGGACCCCGACACTAAATGTTTATGAGGATCTGTGCACAGTCGTTTATGAAATTGCCACTGCTGCGAATTCGGGCGTTACCTGGGATCAAGTCAATTCTGGATTCATGACTGTCTGGCAGCATACAATCACGCCGACTTATTATGGGAGTGGAGACATTCCTGTTGCACCTCCAACTCCCCCCACTGCCATTGTGACAACGCCCGGTGCATCATCTTGGGATGTGACCATCAACTACACACTGACCGATCCCAATGGCGATAACGCCACGATCATAGTCGAATACAGCGAGAATGGCGCGAGCGGACCCTGGACTGCTGCCACGATGGTAGCCGGCCAAGGAGATGGCACTACCTGCCTCGCCACAAGTCCTGGTGGTACAGCCCACACCTATGTCTGGGATTCCTTCGCGAACCTTGGCTATACCACTCAACCTGACATCAGGATAAAGATAACACCGAGCGATACGCAAACAGGCACTGCGGGCGAGACGGGCGATTTCACCGTGAATAACCCGAACACGCCTCCCACAGCTTTGGTTACCACTCCAACTGGAACTCAGACCCATGATGTCACTGTTGAGTATACGCTCAGCGATCCAGGACCAGGGAGCGAAACCGCCACGATCGTAGTCGAATACAGCCAGAATGGCGCGAGCGGACCCTGGACTGCTGCCACGATGGTAGCTGGTCAAGGCGATGGCACTTCCGGTCTCGCCACAAGTCCTGGTGGTACAGCGCACACCTATGTCTGGGATTCATTTGCGAACATTCCTAATACCAATCAGGATGACATCAGGATAAAGATAACACCGAGTGATACAGACCTAGGCACTCCGGGCGAGACAATCAATTTCACCGTGGATAACCTGAACCAACCTCCCACAGCTTCAGTTACTACTCCAATTAACACTCAGTCCGGTGATGTGACCATTAGTTACACTCTCTCCGATCCCGATGGCGATAATGCCACGATCGCAGTAGAATACAGCGAGAATGGCGGCGCGAACGGATCTTGGCAGAATGCCACGATGGTCACTGGTCAAGGCGATGGCGTTTCCGGTCTCACTACAAGTCCCAGCCCAGGTACAGCGCACACCTATGTCTGGAATTCATTCGCGGACATTCCTAATACCAATCAGGATGACATCAGGATAAAGATAACGCCGACTGATATCCAGCCAGGCACTGCTGATGAGACAACCAATTTCAGTGTTAATAACCTCCTCAATATTTCTATTTCTCCAGCTACTGAGCTGATGAAAGGGGGCGAAACTGTAACCTACAGTGTGAATATTGCTGGTGTGAATTTTATGGGTGGATTTGAGATAGAGATTAATTACAGTACTACTGATTTCAGTTCTGCAATTTTGGGTGAGGGAACGTTCTTAAGTGATGTAGGTGGAGTAGGTAGCACTTGGTGGTATGTAACTGGTTCTGCTGGTTCGTATGTTGCTAACTGTGCTATTCTTGGTTCAACCTCTGGAGCGTCTGGTTCTGGCAACCTGTTCACCATTGACCTTACCACTGCTGCATCTGTTACTGGTGGTTTAGTTGATCCAGTATCCGATAACTTAACTCTGCCTTCTGTAACATTACGGGATGTCAACAATCAACCCATTACCTATGCAAGTGTAACAGGTGCTACCATTATAATTGATACCGAACCACCAACAGAGAATATCAACGAACCGGCAGTAGGTGTATACTACAATACAGCTCCGAGCTTTGCTACCTTTGGGTTTGGTGATAACTATGATCTTGATGGTATATACTATCAGATGGACGTATATGGAGGAAGCTGGACAGCGATAGCCACAGGTATTTCTGGAACATCTTGGAATAACGGTAGCTCGGCCTGGGCGATACCAGTATTTGCTGCCTTGTCTGAGGGAACCCATATCATCTACTTCAAGGCAACAGATGATGCAGGCAATGTAGAAGGCGAAGCTGGTGAGTGGAGCTGGCAGTTCTACAAGGATACCACCGACCCGACGATGGAAGCGATAGCTGAAGCACAGGGTGTGTATTATAACACAGTACCGAGCTTTGCGAACTTTGGTTTTGATGACGGTCAGGCCCTTGATGACGGCTGGTATCAGATGGATTCCTTTGCCGCCGGTAGTTGGACTACATTGTTCACGAACGATGCAGACACCGAATGGAACGACGATGGCTGGACTCTGCCTACGGCGGTCTGGAACGCCTTAAACGAGGGCACTCACACCATCTACTTCAAGGCCACCGATGATGCGACCAATGTAGAAGGCGAAGCTGGTGAGTGGATCTGGCAATTCTACAAGGATACCATACCTCCTGCAATAACATATAATTATCCAGCAACTGCAGGTGGTGCAACAGATTGGTACAGTGCTGATCCTGGAAATGTGATTAATATTGACTTCGTTTGGGTAGCAAACTCGCCACTCGATTATGCCAAGTACAAGATAGGTGCAGGCAGTTGGGTTGCAATATTCACTGCAGATCAATCGTCTGATTATGCTACAGAGTGGGGTATTCTATGGACCAGTCTGGCAGAGGGTGAAAATCAAATCAGCATAGAGGTAGCAGATATAGCAGGCAATGTTGTAAATCATGATTATGCGGCGAGTATTTCTGGTTTCCTATTCAAAAAGGATACAACAGATCCAGACCCTGTAACCGGTCTCTCTGCCCAGACTACAGATGTTGCAAACAATTCAGTAGGTTTAAGCTGGACTAATCCTGGAACAGATGTATCTCAAATACAGATCTGGGCAAAAGGTTTTGGTGGCTATCCAGAATATGATGATGATGGAGGCACATCACCGAGCATACCGGCAGACCCTGGTGCTGCTTCTACAGCAGGCTGGACAAATGTCAATAATGCAAATATCAATGAATATACTCATACTCCTGCAGGGAGAGATTTCTTTTATTATGCAGTATATGTTGAAGACCTTGCTGGCAACTACAGTTCAGTTAAATCAGATTCTTCACTTTGCTACTGGCTTGGAGATACATATTCTGATGGTAATGTAAATTCGGCTGATGTTTCTGTTCTTGGTAGTGCATTTGGCACATCACATGGAGAAGATGGTTACAATAATTTTGTTGATGTAGGACCAACCACAGATATGAGCCGTATTGCCAGACCTACTACTGATAATGTGATTGATTTTGAGGATTTGATAGTATTTGCTATGAACTATGAGAATACAGTTAATGGTGGAAAAGGTGGTCAGGTTCCAAAGATAAATCCAATTAGTCTGGTTCTTACTACTCACATTGAGGATGGACAACTTATTGCAGAACTTGAACTTGGAGATAATCAAGGATTTGTCAAAGGACTGCGTATCCCAATAATCTTTGGTGCAGACCTTACAGTTGAGAGTGTAGAACAAGGTGATATCTGGTCTAATGAGGATTTCTTCATTTATACAGATAAGGATAAAGTTGTAGAGATAAACGGCTCTGCATTGGGTAATACCACTATAATAGAAGGTAATGGCTCTGTTGCAACAATTACATTTAATATATCTGGTAATAATGTAGATATAGAATTTGGAGAAGCGAGTGCCAGAACAGTGGAAAATGAAGAGATAGAAATAATCTGCACAGAACCAACAGGTGTTGATATAGGAGAGATTATCCCTTCTACTTTTCAATTACATCAGAATTATCCAAATCCGTTTGATAGTAGAACAGAGATTAAGTTTGACCTGACAAAAGCCAGTCATGTAAGAATATCAGTTTACAATATCAAGGGACAGTTGATAGATGTGTTGGTAGATGAGGAGATTGGACCTGGTTATCACAATACTTATTGGTCTGGTACTGACCTTTCATCCGGGATTTATTTCTATCTTATAGAGACAGAGAACTATACCAAAATAAAGAAGATGATGTTGGTTAGATAAAATCTTATATTGGGTGGGGTAACTTTTAGTTGCCCCGCCTTTTTCCTTATTATTAAAAATTTTTATGAAATCTGCAGAATAGATAATTTTCAATTTTTTATGAGATATTATAAAATAAGTTTTGACTTACCTCATCCTCTAACTCCTTCTCCTAAAAGGAGAAGGAGAATTTTGTCATCCTCTCCTTAAGGAGAGGATTGAGGTGAGGTTAAAAAAAGCTCTATTTTGCACAACTCATTAAAAAACTTTTATGATAAAAATAATCTACTTTCATGTTTGGTTTCTTTTTTTTACTATACAACTGAATGCATTTTCTACATTCATATCTCCTGACCCGACAGTAGTAGATACGACTGGAGAATTTGAAATTAATATAAATGTTGATGAAGAGTCTACAGAATTTAGAGGATACAAGCTAATATTCAGTTATAATGATTCTATAATGGAATTTGTCAGTGCAGAAAAAGGACCTCTGATGTTAGGTTTTCCTAATTATTGGTGGAGAGTGGTGGAAGAGTCGTCTGATACTGTGAGAATTGAGTGCATAATCATGGGCGCAGGATTATATGTAAATGGTCCTGGAACAATCCTTGTTTTGACTTTTAATGCACTTGTGGAAGAAATAACAGAATTGAATTTCGTATATCAAGAATTTTATTACGCTTTTGGTGGAGGTATAATACCAGATGTATCAACTGATGATGGAACGATAATAATAGGTGGAGTTCCTGCTTATGCAAATATTAAAGCATGGTTGGAAGGTGCTTATGATGCTACTGGAGACAGTATGCGGACTTTTCTCAACAATAACATTCCTTTAACCTCACCATACTCTGAAGATCCTGTTACTGTGGAGGGCGTTCCAGGTGATGTCGTAGATTGGGTATTAGTTGAACTGCGCACAACTGCAACTGCATCATCCTTTAGAAAAAAATCTATGTTCCTGAAAAGCAATGGCAAGATTATGACTCCTTGTGGTGGGCTGGCAGTATTTTTAAATACTGACCCTGGTAATTACTATGTTGTAATTCGTCACAGAAATCATCTGTCAATTATGAGCAGTTCTGCATATGAATTTAAGGAGGAGGGAACTGCAATACAAATTGACCTAACAACTGAATCTGCTGTTTATGGCACAGGTGGTGTTATTGAATTGGAGGTTGGGGTATATGGAATGATTGCAGGAGATGCTAATCAAGATGGATGGATATTTCCGGATGATAGAAATGATTACTGGCGAGTTCAATCAGGTCAAAGCGGATATAAATCAGCAGATTTTAACTTAGATGGAAATGTATTTCCTGATGATATGAATGATTACTGGAGACATAATTCAGGAAAAGGTTCAACAGTTCCTTAAACAATTTTTTAAGAGGTTAAAAATGATAAGAATTAAAAAAGCTTATTTTATATTATTTATTATTACTGTTTTCGCAACTATACTTAGTAGTTCTGCTTGGGCTAAAAATATAGCAGTAGAAGAAAATGTTCTGAATGATAATTCAGATATATACTTTTTTAAAGGAAAAGATACTGTAGGCATTGAATTTACCTTTGCTAATGGAGAAATAACAACAAGTGATGATACGACTTTTTATGAGTTTGATGTAATGGCTGCAGCGAGTGAAGCAGGTACTAAAATAGGTACAGGTATAGCTTTAATAAATTATAATACCGCTGGCTTTGGATCAAGTATTCATTTAAATGGGAAAGTTACAGTTAAAAAGGGAACACTCACAACTACACAAGGTCCACCACTATATATTATTATTGTAAATGACAACCAAACATACAGGTTGGCTATTACATTTGAATATATATCTGAACCAGGGTGGGGCAATGATTTGCCTGATACTGCCACTCAATTAGT
>JAGMCF010000253.1 GCA_023129415.1 Candidatus Cloacimonadota bacterium | reverse complement strand
AGGCTAATAAAGGAACTATTCTTTTTCCAAAAAGCGGTGCAGCTATACTGACAAACAACAGAGCTATTCTGGGAATTAATGCTTATTTTGTTTCTCATCTTGCTGCATTAAAACCAAAAGATGAAATTTTGGATACTTATTTTGTTTATTTGTGGTTGTGTCTAACTGATATGGACCAATATATGGAAAATCCTGGCTATCCTTCTCTTAAATTATCTACAATTTCAAAAATTTTCATTCCTTTTCCATCTTTAGGTATCCAACATAATATCATATCAAAAATTAAAGAAAAAATGTCAGAAGTTGAAAAACTTAGAAATCCAATTGAAAAACAATTAGAAGCAATTAATGCCTTACCGCAATCAATTTTGAGGAAGGCGTTTAAGGGTGAATTTTGATATGGGTAATAGCTTATATAAGAAATTACAATCAATAGATGTTTTAAAACGGTCGTGGCATCTTGTCAGGAACGATGCACGAAATGATTTTATTCATGATTGCTATCGCTATTCAGATTTTAGCATTAATCTTGAATCTAATTTAAAAAATATTCAGGATAATCTGAAAAGAGAGAGTTATTATCCCAAACCACTGCTTGAAATAGATGTTCCTAAGTCATCACTTGCAGTACGTCCGGGTTCAGTTCCTGAAATTGAAGATAGAATTGTGTCATATGCCATTATATACTTAATTTCACCATACTTAGATAAGAAATTACCAGAGGGTGTTTATTCATATCGTCTAAAATCAGAAGAGAGAAGGGATAGTATATTTCATGATGACCAAATCCTTAAATTTCCATTTTTAAAGAAGAAAACTATACAAAGTAGAATTGATATTGTAGAATCCTGGTATGGACAATGGCCAAAATTTATTGAGAAATCAAAATATACTTTTGAAGTTGAAGGTTACAAATTTTGTGCAATTTCAGATATTGTATCATATTTTGAAAATATAAGTTTAGAAATTTTAAGAGATGAAATTCTTCTGAAATACCTTCCAAAAGAACAAAAGATAATTAATTTACTATTGCATTTTTTAGAATATTGGACATGGAGAAGCTGTGAAGGCAAGCCTGTCTCTAGAGGTATTCCTCAAGGAAATGAAGTTTCTAGTTTTTTAGGAAATATCTATCTTTTACCTTTAGATGAAGAATTTACTGTATTTGCTAAAAAGAAAAATATTCACTATTTTCGTTATATGGACGATGTAAAAATATTTACAAAAGATGAATCAACAGCCAGAGAATGTATCTTTGTTTTGAATAATATTCTTAGAAAATTGCATTTGAATATTCAAGGAGTGAAAACTTTAATTCTAAAGGATGAGGATATTATAAATGAGATTGTAGACGAAAGACTTGAAAAAGTAAATTTATTACTTAGAGAATTTGAAAAACAAAAAGAGTTAACTGATAGTAAACAACAAGACTATGTTAAGATTCTTAAAAGTCAATATAAGAAGATAAAGGTAAGAAAAGAAGCAATCTCTGGAAAAAATTTAAGATTATTTCGCAGATTACTTACTGGCTTTATGTTGTTAAGAGATCCATCTTTAATTTCTCGTGCATTAAAGGAAATTGAGAAAAATCCAGATAATAGGCTAATGGGAAACGTAGTAAGATATTTAAAATGTTTCCCTTATAGAAAATCTATTGCTGATAAATTAACTAACTTCTTGAATTCCCCTCTTAATAAATTTTCATTACAAGAAGCACAAATATTATCAATCTTACGATATATGCGAATTTACCCTCAAGAACTAATTTCTTATATAAAAAGGATAATAAAATTAAAATCAAAACATTGGTATATAAAAACACAAGGTATACTTTTACTTAATCAGTTAGAATTATCCAAAAGAAATTTAAAATCATTATTAAAGATGTACAAATCTGAGAAAAATTTAGAAATGAAAAAATCCTTTATTATACCTTTATGTCAGTTAGATAGAGATAGTCTAAACAAATTTATTAAAGACAATATCTTCGATAAAGAAACAAAAATTACACAGATGATAAAGATGTTATTCTTGTTAAAAGAAAAAGAGAATGATGCCTTTAATGAAATAAATTTTATATTCAATAATTTTAGAGAAGATAAATTAATGGATGAATTCTATAAGTTAGAAATAATAAAATTTTCTAAAAGTGATAAAGTAAGAGAATCTCTTTTAAAAAGTTTGAAGCGTAATAAAAGAAATGTTAAAGGTCCTGTTTTATTAAAGAAAATAGATAAAATTATTGGATTCTTAAAAATTTAAAGAAAAATTATATTAATAAGAGGAAAAATGTCTAAAAGTTATAATAATCGCAAAATTACTAATCCTCAATCCCTGAATTCCTATATCAAAAGCATCTGTGATATCATGCGTCGTTCTGGCAGAGCAGGTGCTTTGCAGTATGTTCCGGAACTTACCTGGATGCTTTTCTTAAGAATACTTGATGAAAAGGAACAAAGAGAGGAAGAACAGTCAAAAGCGGTTGGCGTAAGTTTCATCCCTTCCCTTGAATATCCTTATCGCTGGCAAGACTGGGCAGCACCCAATGGAGAGAAACGAAAGCAATTGCAAATTGGTGCACTCGGGGGTTTTATGAGTTTTGTTGATGGAGAACTTTTACCTTTTCTCAGAAAGTTAAAAGAGAAACCTGGAGCAACTCCCCGTCAAAAGGTTATCAGCGAAGTATTCTCATATTTTGAAAAAACTGGAATTGATTCAGAACGAAATCTCCTGGATATCCTTGATAAAATTCATGAGCTTTCATTACCTGAAGTTGAAGAAACCCATATATTCACACTTTCTCAAGTTTATGAAGGATTGCTTCTAAAGATGGGTGAAAAGAATAATGATGGTGGTCAGTTTTTCACTCCCAGAGAAGTTATTCGTATTTTGGTAAAAGTAATAGATCCCCAAATTGGAGAAACAGTTTATGACCCTTGCTGTGGAACCGGCGGTTTCTTGGCACAGGCATATTTGCTTATGAAAGAAAAAGTAAAAACAGCATCTGATGATGAAATTTTGAAAACCGGAACATTTTACGGCAGAGAGAAAGAAAATCTCATTTACCCAATTGCCCTTGCTAATCTTGTTCTTCATGAAATCGATGAACCGCATATCTGGCATGGAAATACTCTTACAGGCAATGAAGTCTATGGTGGACTCTTCCAAAGTGCTCCAGCACTTTTTGATGTTGTGCTAACCAATCCACCTTTTGGAGGAAAAGAGGGAAAAGAAGCACAAACAAGTTTTGCCTACAAAACCAGAGCTACTCAGGTTTTGTTTCTCCAGCATGTAATAGATAGCTTAAAACCGGGTGGCAGGTGTGGAATTGTAATGGATGAAGGAGTTTTGTTCCGTACCAATGAAAAAGCATTTGTTCAAACTAAACGAAAACTGCTTAATGAATGCAATCTATTTTGTATTGTAAGTCTTCCACCTAAGGTTTTTATTAATGCCGGTGCAGCCAGTAAAACCAATCTTCTCTTTTTCAAAAAAGGTGAACCAACTAAAGAAATCTGGTATTATGATTTATCCGATATAAAGGTAACTAAAAAACAACTTCTCAGTATGCAGCATTTTGATGAATTCTTCAAACTGCTTCCACAAAAGGAAGAGAGCGAAAATTCCTGGAAAGTTTCAATCGAAGATATTCAGGAAAAGAATTACGATATAAAAGCAGTAAATCCAAACAGAAAAATTGAGGAGGATACGAGAACTCCAGAGGAACTTATTTCCATAATAGATTTTCAGGGAAAAGAAATTGTTAATGTGATGGAGAAGTTGAAAAATAAGGGTGTGTGAATATATCCAAAAGTAATCAATAAAAATACAAAACATTTAAGTCAAAAGTTGAAGCTGAATTAGAAAAATTATGATAAGAAGCAAGCATCACTTTAAACAATAGTAAATGAAAAAGTGGTTCTATGCGATACAATCAAAGAATAATTATTCTATCAAAACTCATCTTGGAAATTATTGTACCTGTAAAAAAATATTATTATCAATAAATTTGAAGATTTCTACACACTAAAATGAAACTTCTAAGCATACTTTTTCTTTTGTTTTTTATCTATTATTGTTATTACCTTAAAATATTTTTTAAGGGTCTAAAACGGAAATATCTTAAGCCGTATAACGAACGACCTTTTGTGTCTGTAATAGTTGCAGCTTATAATGAGGAAAATAAGATTCCACACCTTTTGACTACATTACTAAATCAAGATTACCCACAAGATTTGTATGAAATAGTCATTGCAAATGATCAATCAACTGATAGAACTGCTGATATAGTTAAAGAATTTCAGAAAAAATTTGATAATCTAAAATTAATTGATGTAAAGATTTCAGATGAAAAAATCTCTAGAAAAAAGAACGCTTTATCACATGGAATTAAGGCAAGCAAGGGAAAAATTATCTTAACAACAGATGCTGATTGTATTGTAAAAACATCTTGGATTTCTGGTATGGTTCGCTATTTTGACCATAATGTAGGATTAGTTGCTGGATTTTCAATACCAAATATTACGAACCTGACCAAAGCTTCATTTTTAGAAAAATATGAATATTTGGACACATTAGCGATATTTTCTGCAGCAGCAGGTGCTATTGGAGAAGACAAGACTTTTTCTTGCAGTGGACAAAACCTTGCTTATACAAGAGAAGCCTATAATAATGTCGGGGGGTTTGAAAAGATCAAAAGATTTATTTCTGGTGACGATATATTACTTATGCAACTGATCAGAAAAGCTGGATACAAAATCCGATTTGCTTTTGGTGATGACACACACAACTTAACCAAATCAGAAAGGAATCTGGGCAGATTCTTAAATCAGAGAATTCGTTGGGCTTCTAATGAGAAAGCCCAATTGGATTTAAACCCAGAATTTTTCTATTTCCTGCTCGATGTCTTTCTTCTAAATCTGATTATTATAATCACAATATTTTTTTCACCTTTGATCTTTATTATGATGTTAATCATTAAAAGTCTAGCAGATTTTATTGTCATTAAAAAAGGTATAAATCGGTTCAAATTAGATAAAAAGATTCTCAAATTTTTTCCTATCTGGGCTATAATTCAACCTTTTTACATTGTAATAGCTGGTATTGGTGGCAGACTGGGTTTGTTTAAATGGAATAGGAAACAGAAAACATTAAATTTACACAAACAAAATAAAAAAAGACCCATTCACTAAAAAAAAGGAATAGGTCTTTTGGATTAATGATTGAAACTCGACTCGAGTTCTTCGAACCCGAGTCGGGTTTCTGAATCGAATTTTATCTTAACAATAATAATTTTTTTGTAATAGTTTTATTCTCAGTTTTTAGCCTATAGAAGTAGATTCCATTAGCAACATTTTGATTATCATAATCAGTTCCATCCCAGATAATTGAAGATTGGTCCTTAATGAGAGAAAGAGTTTTAACGAGTTGTCCTTTGAGATTGTAAACTTTGATTGTAGCATCTCGTGTATTTTTAGGGATTGAGAAAGAGATTGTAGTTGAACTTCGCATAGGATTAGGATAATTTTGTGAAAGTAATAACACTGGAATTGATTCATTATTATCGTCAACACTCACTCCTGAGGTATATCGTGCAACAATTCCTCCATTTCCCATAGCAACACCAAGATTGCTATTAGCAAAATCAACGCCCCATAAAGCAATGTGACAAGGGATTGCAACTTCTGTCCAAGTTGCACCAGCATCAGTTGTATGATATGATTGGCTGCCTACAGCCCAGGCTTCAGTTTGACTAATTGCTGATATCCTGGTGAAGTCTAATGTAGTGGTGCCTGTGTTTGTTAATGTCCAAATGGCTCCGGCATCTGTTGTGTACAAAATAACACCATTATAGCCGGCTGCCCATCCACAGAGTGTATCAACAAAGGAAACATCATAAATGTTTTCTGTAGTATTCGTAGTTTGTTGAGTCCAGGTTACACCTTCATCGTTTGTATAAAGGATAGTTCCGTCAGTACCAACAGCCCAGCCAATTTTATCAGTTTTGAATTGGATACTCTTAAAATCAGCAGTTACACCACTTGTTTGTGGATTCCATGTTGTTCCACCGTCTGTTGTATGGAGAATATTACCACCCTTAGCAGCAGCCCAAACATGCGTATTACTAACTGCCGAGATTCCAACAAAATCAACAGTAATACTGGTAGTCTGTTGTGTCCATGTGTTTCCTCCATCTACAGTTGCAAGAATTGGAGTAGTAGTACCAGTTTGATCATCTGCCGCTGCCCATCCATGAAGATGGTCCGGAGCGAAAGTGATGTCCCAGATCCAGTCATCAAAGCCACTGTCTTTGCTTTCCCAGGTTAGTCCTCCATCATCAGAATGTATTATAAATCCTTTAGTTCCGCAACCCCAGAAATTCTGATCATCAAGACATACAGTTCGTCTTAATCCGGAAGATGTCCCTGTGGCTTGTGTTACCCAGCTCGAACCACCATCTGTTGTTTTGTAGATTGCGCCACCACTACCTACGATCCAGCCTGTAAGGTTGTCTTCGAAGTAAGCTCCCAGGAACCAATCAAGAGAGAAATTTTGTTCAGTCCAGCTTGTTCCACCATCATTAGTATAAAGTATCTCTCCATCTATTCCTACAACCCAGAGGTTGTTATTATCACCCATTCCAATTCCATATAGGTTTTCAAGAGTAGGATTTGCTTGTTCTACCCAAGTTGCTCCACCATCAACAGTATGAAGTATTTTTTTGGATCCTGCTGCCCAGCCTTCTAAAGTATCATAGAAGATAATATCTTGCATAGATTTTGTAGTAGGATTAGTCTGCGATATCCAGGTTGCACCTCCATCAGTTGTATGAATAATCTTTTTACTTGATGCTACTGCCCAGCCATTTAGCAAATCCAAAAAGTAGATAGTATAGATTTTGCTAGTTATTCCGCTGGTCTGCGGAGTCCAGGTTGTTCCTCCATCTGTTGTATGAAGGACTTTCCCGGAACTTCCAGCTGCCCATCCGTTCTGAGAGTCAATAAAGTAAATTGATTGAAGATTCGTAGTAGTGCTACTTGCCTGAGAAGTCCATGTTGTTCCACCATCAGTGGTATGGAATATCAGTCCGTCATTCCCAGCAACCCAACCTGTTAGATTGTCAACAAAACTAACTCCGTAAATCCTTTCTGTTGTTGCGGTTTCCTGGTATTCCCAGGTTGCTCCACCATCAGATGTATGTAATACACGACCTTCACTTAAAGAAGCCCATCCATCATTTCCAATAAACTGAACATTTGATATGTATCCACCAGCTACAAAATCCCAATCTGCATATAAGAAACTTACACCTGCCATAAAAAGACTAATGATAGTGAATACTAGAATTAACTTCAATTTTTTCATTTTTACTCCTTACTTTTTTTAATATTAATAGTTTACATAATATTTTAATTTGTAGTTTAAATAAACTCAAATTGCCTTTCAATTAAATTAACATAAAGTTGTCCTAATTAATAAATTAACATAAACTATGAGTATCTCTATTGAAAATAATCAGAGTACTCCCCGATTTTAGAAATTAACATAACTTATTATTCCTATTTTGTAATCTTTTAGAAAGTAACACCGGCTTATAAATTTACGGAATATACAAAAATATTTACTTAATAAAATTAAACTCTTTTTTGATTTGTTAAAAATAATTTCTATATTCATATGCAAATTATCTCTCTCATATATCATCCAGTTACCTTCTATTGAGTTGTTTTTTAAAACTGTTATAAATTAATTATAAATTGAAAATCTGATGTCAAGAAAAATAGATATTTACATGAAATTTAATCGTAAAAAGAATTATTATATAATCATAATAAAGTTTATGTTTTGCTAAATAATAAAAATAATTAGTCAATTTTTCATTTAGTATAAGATCGATACCATAAAAAATTCAAAATAACCTTTGACCCTGTTAGATAATGACTCAATGAAATATTTGCTATCCAATGGTATAAACCCTGTTGGATAAAGTTTAAAAACGCCAACTTTATTAAATATATTTCATTTATCAAAGGTGTAAATATCTAACAGGGTTGACAAAGAAAATTAATATAAAAAAATATACTATCAAAAATCAATGTTAGATAGAATAGTGAGGATTATGTTATGAAATCGAAAGTACCTAAACATAAACACGAAATTAAAGAAGACAAATTTATTACTGCAGCGTTTATAACCTCAGAATTTGTTAAAAACAATTGGAAAAAATTACTTGGACTCTTAGCTGGTATAATAGTCATCATCATAATTATTTTCACAATAAATGTCCACAAAAAGAATAAAAATAAGCAAGCTTTGCGTCAATTTGATATTGCTATGTCATATTATTCAAATAATGATTTTGAGAAAGCAGAAAATGAATTTAAGATTTTGATAGAAAATTATTCATCATCAAAAGAAGATAAATTGGCATATTTGTATTTAGGTAAAATATATCTCGAAAGAGATTCTGTTGATTATGCACAAGCTGGGCAATGTTTCAAAAAAGCTGGTTTTGGGATAAAGAATGAAGTTTTGAAACAAGCTGCAATGATAGGTATGGCAAAATGTTATCTCGGGCAAAAAAATGAAGAAAATTATTATTCATATTTAGAGAAAATAGTAAAGAAATTTCCGCA
>JAGMCF010000252.1 GCA_023129415.1 Candidatus Cloacimonadota bacterium | reverse complement strand
GCAAATAAGTGATTCAACCAATATATGATGTCCATTTAAAGCAAGAAATAATAGTATTCCTGCAATGAAATATAATTCAGAAATGATTGGGGATTCTTCTCCTTTATCCGGGTCAATAACATTTGCAACAAAAAAGCCCATTTGAAATCCAGCTATACTACCTGCAATTCTTAAACTGAAAAATAAGAATTGCCAGAAAAATGCTATCAATGCACCCAAAAATATTTCCTGAGAAACTAATATAAAAAATTGAATCAGGTTTGTAGAAGGTGTGAAATTAAGATATTCTTTTAATGTTGGAAATAGTATAAATGAGATTAAAAGTGCTATTGCAATTTTAATTTTTTTTGGTAAGAAATTTGTACCAAAGACTGGCATTAAGACCAGCATTGTGCTTATGCGAAAAAAAATTAGAGCAAATATCTCTAAATGGTTTACGGGTATTTCTGGCATAATTTATTCTCATTCCAGTTTAATAAGACTATTTTGATACTTGAATTATAAATTTAAAAAGCATTTTTGTAAAAGTTACAAATGAATTTGTTGCCCAGGGTAAAATCAGAATAATCATTATTGCAGTTGTTAAAATTTTTGGAATAAAAGTTAAGGTTATCTCTTGAATGGATGTTACTACCTGAAAGATACTTATTATCAATCCAACTATTAAACTTGCCAGTAATACTGGTGCTGCAACCATAACACCAATTTTTATTGCTTCATTTAATAAGTTTAAAGCTAATTGTTGGGACATAATTTTTTTAGTTTTTCTTATCTAAAACCAGCAATTGCAGACTCTACCAATAAATACCATCCATCTGCTAATACAAATAGGAGAATTTTTAAAGGAAGAGAAATCATCATTGGTGGTAACATCAACATACCCATCGATAGTAAAATACTGCTTACAATAATATCTATCATTAAGAATGGTAGATAAAGAATAAATCCGATTTGGAAAGCTATACGGAGTTCATTTATCATAAATCCTGGCATAACAACAGTTAGCGGTAGATCATTTCGTGTTTCTGGTTTATTCATATTAGAAGCCTTAATGAATAGTTGCAGGTCTTTGTCCCGTGTCTGTCTTAGCATGAAATTTTTTATACTTATTTCAGCATTTTTCAGAGCTTCTTTTTGAGTAATTTGCTTGTTCAAGTAAGGTTGTAAAGCATTTTTATTCATATCAGATAAAACAGGTGACATAATAAATAATGTAAGAAATAAAGATAAGCCTATAAAAATCTGACCCGGTAATTGCGGCATGCCTAAAGCCCTTTTTATAAACTGAAATATAATTATCAATCGGGTAAAGGAGGTCATCATAATTAGAATAGAGGGGATAAGAGTAAGAACTGTGAGCAACGCTAATATTTTTAATGAAACAGCAACACCATCTGGTGAATCATCAGCAGAAATATCAAAACTGATTCCGGGAATTGGTGCAGAAATCAGTGGTTCTGCAACAAGGATAATCACGAGAAATAATATTAACTTTTTCACTGTTTCTTTTTTAAGATTGATAGAAAAGTTTTATTATGTTTTTTATTTCCACTTGAAGGGTTCTCAAATTTAAGTAAAAGTTCAGGAGATGAGATTGTTGAAATTAAATTGATACTATTTTCAGCACTTCCAAGAATATATATTTGATCGAATATTTTTAAGAATATTATCTTTTTCTTTTGGTCGATATACAAAGTGTGGACTATTCTGATTTCATCAAATTTTATATTAGTTCCCGGTTTATATCTCTGAAATTTCTTAATCAGATACACACAGACCACAAACAGCAAAAGCATCAAGATGAAAACCAGAAATATCTTTACAGTCCCTCCAAAAGAGATGTATTCATTTTTGGGCATGGAATCTGGATTAATAGAATTTTCCTGCGCAAAAAGTGATACGGGTGAAGTATAAAGTAATAATAACAACTTTTTCATTTTACTATTATCTTCTTCGAATTAATCAATTATTTTACTTGCTTTAAACCTTCAGAAGCACCAAGGAGTTCCATTATTCTTACACCGAAATTCTCATCCACAACTACTACTTCACCTTTAGCGAATTTTTTATTATTAACATAAATATCAACATACTCACCACTGAGTTTATCTAACTCGATAACAGAACTTGGTCCAAGCTCAAGGATATCCCCCATTAGCATTTCTGTCCTACCTAATTCAATAATAATAGGCAGAGAAATATCTAACAAAATACCGAGGTCCTTCTCTGCTTGCTTTTTAGGTGAAGGTTTTTCAGTCTCAGGTAGATGTGTTTCTTCTTCCTCTTTTTTTGCTTCTTGCATATTAGTACTAACCAAATGAAGTAGAGATTTTACAGCATTATTAGAAGGATTTTTTATATTAATAGTATAAATAGACCGTGATTGTTTTGTCCAAATATCAGAATTAAGTGAGACTTCTTGAGCTGATAGTTCGCCATTTGAAATGGAAATACCTTTTTCAGACTTTACTTCTGTTATTACTCCACCTAATACCTGGTTGAACAGTTCCTGAATAGCATCAAGGTGAACTTTACTATCATATGAAACATTTCCATCACCCATCATCATCAGATCTGACAAAAAGGCTGTAGTTGTTGGACTCATCACAAAGTCATTTTCACATTCAATATCACCACTTATTTTGCTTGATATTAAAATAAAATTATCAGCAAGTAATTGATTTAAGTCAGCTGTAGTAAATGATTTTGAATGAGAACTTGTAATTGTGAATTCCTTTTTTGTAACTTTTTGTAAGAGATTGGAAATACTCTTAGTAATAGCTATGTTAATTTGATCAATAATTTGTTTTACCTGTGTTTTATTGTTAGCATTTTCCATGATTAATATACTCCTTCTCCGTAAAATTTTGTTAATATAATTGCATCTTTTTTCCCTTTTTTAATAAGTCTGCCAAAAAATTTTGGATACTCTCCAATATAGATAGGCAAATCTTGATTTACACTGTGATTTGAAACAATAACATCTTCAATTTTTAAATCATTAACATCTCTAATAGTAACATTGATTGGATATAGTCGTGCTATAAATGGAATTTTTGTGTTTAAGATGTTACTTTGAATCACTGATTTTTCTTTTCTACTGACAGTTTTCACTCGAATTTTTTGAGTTGATATTCCTTTGATTATTGATTCCATTGCATAATAGGGATAACAGATATTCATAGTGTATTTTGTACCAGCAAATTCAAGCCCAAAAATATGAAGAATTGTAATTTCATTGGGATGTGTAAGTTGAACAAGTTGCGGACTTGTTTCAAAGTTCCTAAATTTATATTCAAGGTTTACAATATTTCTCCATGAATCATTTAATCTATCGATAAGTTGGAATACAATTTTTCGAATAGCTTTTTGCTCAATTGTTGTAATAGGTCTTTCAAAGAAAGGACCTTCTCCTGAACCTCCAAACATTCTATCAACTATAAGTTGAATAAATCGAGAGTTTATTTCTATCAAAGCATCACCCATTAAATGAGAGGTGATTGTATATAGACAAGTTGACTCGTCAAAAGCAGACATATACTCATTATATCGTACTTGATCAACAGACAAGGATTCAAGATCAACAATGGTTCTTAAAGTTGAACTCAAATTAGCACCAAAGCTTTTAGCGAATATATCATGAATAAATTTTAGAATTCTAAATTGTGCTTTATACAGTATTTCAGGATGCTTAAAGTCATATCTTCTTACATTCTTCTTCTTATGTATTATTCTTTCACCTGGTTTTATTATAGTTTCTTTAGTAGTCTTTTCTTTGGCTTCTGTGAGCAAAGCATCAATTTCTTCTTGGGTTAATATTTTTTTCATATAAGCTCCTTAGTAATTTGCTTCATTTCAAAGAAAAACAACAAAATTATTGTAATACAAACTTAGTAAAATAGACATCTATAATTTTATCATTTCCAATTATATTATTTATCAAATTATGTACTTCTTGTTTTAATAGTTGCTTATTATCAGGATCAGTATAGAAATCCATTCTTTTAGACATTAAAAGGGTTATTATTTTATCTCTTATAACAGGTTCCCATAATTTCATATCTTCTTCTGTAATGTTTTCAGTTAATTCGAAAGCAATAGATGTTGCCAAAAATCGAATTGCATATGTTTCACTAGGATTAATAATAATTTCATCCTGCAATTCGAAAATAGGACCGAGAGTTTTAAGTTCCTTTTTGGATTCTTTATCCTCTATAGTTATCGCTTGTGTTGACTCTAAAGAGAATTTCAAATCTTTAAAAACGATATATCTTTGAATTGCTAATACACTTACAGTTTGGAAAATAATAATAAAACCTACAATAATGTAATTCAATTTTGCTTTTTCTGGCATACTAATATTCCTTATAAAAGTGTTAATTTGGAATTTTCAGATAAATTTCTACTCTTCTATTTTTTGCTCTGTTTTCAGGGCTATCATTTTCTACTTTTGGATGATATTGAGCAAATCCGATTGCACTTAGTCTTTCGGGGTTAATCCCACATTCTTCCTGAAAATATCTTACAACTGATACTGAACGAGCTGTAGATAATTCCCAATTTGATGGATATTTATCTGTAGAAATTGGCATATCATCAGTATGTCCACGGACTTCAATTTTTACATTATGTTCTTTTTTTATTATATCTGCTAAGATTTGTAAAAGTTGTGAAGCCTTAAGTTTTAATTCTGCTTTTTCGGTTTCAAATAATAAGTTATCATTAACAGTGAGATAAATACCACTTAAATCATAACTCATTTGAATAACATCCCGAGGGACTTTACCTTGTTTTAGATATTCTTCTACATCTTGAACTGTTTTTAACAATAGTTCTTTTTCTCTTAATCCTTCAACTGGTCGTAGAAGCAAAGAGGTAACTCGTTCTTCGGCTGTTTTAAGTCCAAAGGCTCCTTTAAGAGATCCTAATGCTTTTTGGAACATTTCAACATCAATAGATGAGAATGATACAATCAGAACAAAGAAGGTCAAAAGAAGTGTCATCATATCACCATAAGTGGTCATCCACGCTGGAGCACCTTCCTCGACCTTTTTTTCCTTTTTGTTGTTAGTATTCATTATTCTTTATTTAATTTTTTAGTTTTATTAAATTGTAGTACTAAACGTACTTCTTCAACACCAATATTTAATTTTTCTGCAATTTCATCTGTAGATGAACCTTGATTTTTATATCTAAGTATAGCTTTTTTAATATCTTCTTTCTGCTCTTCAGCTTTTTCTATTTCTTTATCCTTATCTTTGTCTTCTTGTTTTGCGATGGAGGTTTCTGTTGAATCTGTTTTCTTTTTCTTACTACTTTCTGGTTCCTTCTTTTTTTCTTTTTCCTTTTCTTTATCTTTCTCTTTGGTAGTTTTAGCTGAATCTGTTATCTCTCTCCTTTTTTTCTTCTTTTTTTCTTTCCCTTTTTGCTTTTTAGATTTAAAAGGTACTAATTTTTTAAAGTTAATTTTTATATGAAAAAATTTCTTTAGTATAAATAGTAAGATTAATATTATAAGAATTATTCCAACTGGGATAATATATATATAATTTATATTTCTTGATAAGTTACTTATAAATTCAAATATATTTTTCCAGAATGGCTTATTTACTTGTTTTTCAGAAAATATATCAATTTGTGGGGATTCGTTGGAATAGATTTTTTTAAGCAAGGTTGTATAGGTTAATTCGCATTTTTCCAATTCGTTATTTTTTTTATAAATCATCGCAAGTAGTTGAAGCGCTTCTACAACATATAGGTTATTTTTTATTGCATTACTAAAATATGTGATAGCAGATTCATAACTATTATTCAAGTAGTAATATTTACCATATAAAAAGTCTAAACCATATTCTTTCATATTATTCATTAAGATATCCAGTTGATTTTTTGCAAGTTCCAACTTTCCGAGATCTAAATTCGTATTTATTGTGGCAAAAATAGATTTTTCTGGAAAGATATCATCTTCTGACCCATCTCCCAATTCTATTAAAACTTTTTTACGATAGATATTCATTTGTGATTTTGAAGGTATGTCAAAATTAAATTTATTTGAAGAAATATCAATATCTTCTGATGATGAGATATTGATAAGAAGTATATTGGGTTCTCTAAGATAAATATATGATTCTTTTGTGTTTTTTAGAATTTCTGCAAACTTCTTCCTATAATTCCAGATATAAGTTGATGTATGTGTACTTTCTTCAATTCCGATTTCTCTCCTTACTGCACGTGCTCTATCTCCATAGCGGAGTTTATAATGTGCAAAAAATGACCAGGCGAAACGTAAATCTGTATCATACTTTCCACTAATTTCATTTGTTATTAAAGTAATTGAATTTTGAACAGAATCAATTTTAAAATAAATTATTAATGGATCATTTGGAAGATATTGTTGCCATGTCGTATTTATATTCTCCTCAACTGATGTTTGTTCTTCTGTTTGATTGATTTCAATATTTTTAATATTTTTGTACAATTGGAAAAATATATCTACACTTTTATTATGGTAATGTAATGCAAATTTATCAATATTATTATCATCGGAGAGAGTGGATTTTAGGTCATGCAAATTTGGTTGAGAAATCTCAATTTCATTTAGAGAAATTATGCATAAAGAGCCTTCGAATATTGTATTACATGAAAATTCAGATGAATTTATGAATTCAAACTCAAAATTATTTTCAATATATTTTGTAATAAGTGAAATTCCCAATAATG
>JAGMCF010000251.1 GCA_023129415.1 Candidatus Cloacimonadota bacterium | reverse complement strand
AAGTTCTTCATCATACTCAAAAGGTGTTTCCATGCTAATTGACCAGTCATTAGTGTTTACAGTTAGTACTACTGCCCAGCCATCGGATTCTGGACCTTGATAAGCACAGAGAAAGTGAGTATCGTCAATCCTTGATAAGAAAGAATAAGCATCACAATTTGTAGCAAATGTTAAAGGTTCTACTGCTGTATTTACTGTCCAATTGTTTGAGTCAACAAGTAATACGACTGCTCTGCCAATATAACCTTCGTATTGAGAGGGATAAACGCAGAGATGATGGGTATCATCTATTTTGGATAACATAAAATCAAATCCACTTTCTGGCTCAAAAATATATTCCGTTCCAT
The DNA here is from genome assembly GCA_023129415.1 of Candidatus Cloacimonadota bacterium. Classification (GTDB taxonomy): domain Bacteria; phylum Cloacimonadota; class Cloacimonadia; order JGIOTU-2; family JGIOTU-2; genus JAGMCF01. The sequence continues at coordinate 1,397 of JAGMCF010000251.1, read as the reverse complement.
AAGTAATTGACCAATCATTCGGATCAATAGTAAACACTCCTGCTCGCCCGGTAACATCCCACATATTATGAACACCGAGATAATGAGTATCATCTATTGGGGATAAAGCATTATAATATCCAAATTCATAATCATACATAATAGTCGTTTCTGTAGTGATGGACCAATCAGCAAAATCTATGCTAAATATAGATGCAAAGCCTTGCTCATAACCACCACAATAAGAAATGAGATAATGAGATGTATCTATTCTGGATAATCCCATATAATCTCCATCCTCATCATATTGATAAGATGTTTCAGTGGTAATTGACCAATCATCAGGATCTACAGTTAGTATAACTGCCATGCCAGTATAACCCGCATAAAGACAAAGATAATGGAAGTCATCTATCTTGGACATAATATTGTTCCTTCCACCCTTTTCTTCATCATATTCGTGAGGTGTACCCATTGTAATATCATAAGGGTCGCTCATGCAAATCTGTGGAAATACGAATATTGTTAGGATCAATGCTACCATGACAGTTATATTGATTTTCTTTTTACCCAATCTGAATTGATTTATCCAGCCAAAGGTGGGTCTGATCTGGAAATTTCTTTTTAACATTTTTTCTTTTTTCATATTAACCTCCATTTATTTGACTAATATCATCTTCTTAACTTTCTGAAAATTACCTGCTTTCCCCGATGAATCGGGATGCAAGCATAGTTTGTATAAATATATCCCTGTTTCATATTTATCCACATTTACTTTAAATATCCTGAGGTGAAATTCTGGATAATTTAATTTCTGCTACTTAACTGTAAGGAAAGTAATCCTGTATAAAATATTATACACTTATTAAAAGTGTAGGTTTTTTATATTGGATGAATTTTTGATAAATAGAGAGAATAGGACATGTATTTATCAATGACCAATGAAATCAGCAAATTACCAGCAATAAAAATATGGTAACGACAAAGTACAAATAATTTTCCCCTTAGACCTTGATTTTTAGTTCCTTTATTAGTCTATTAAGATAAGTTCGTTGGATATCCAGTAACTTCGCAGCCCTTGTTTGGTTGTTATTAGCAAAGTGAAGGGTTTTATAGATGAATTGTTGTTTGAATCTCAGAAGAGCCTCATCCAGGTGAAGTCCAACAGCGATCTTCTCTTCAGGCATTTGGGTCAATTGTGAAGGGAGAAGGTCAGATGTGATTTCGTTCCCAGGTGCTAAAACCATTGCTCTCTCGAGAGCATTTTCCAACTCTCTGATATTTCCAGGCCATTGATAGCATTTAATCATATCCATAGCTTCTGGATTAATAGTCATCGTCTTCTTTTTTAGAGCTTGATTAAATTTACTCAGAAAATGATGAGTCAAGATAGGGATATCATTAGCTCTCTCCCTTAG
>JAGMCF010000250.1 GCA_023129415.1 Candidatus Cloacimonadota bacterium | reverse complement strand
CTCGATTAGAACGACTTCCAACAATAGCTATTCTTTAATATGATTTTTCTTATGTCAATAAAAAAGAATAATTTATTGAACTTTATTGTTTTTAATTATCAATAATCAATCCAACTATTATTTTATATCTACCTCTGAAATCAATCAGTTAATTGCTTAATAACTCGGAAATTAGCCTTGTTTTCATCTTTGAATATGATTTTCAGACTTTGGTCCGAGAAATAAAGCATCAACATTGATTTTATTCATAATTATTTTCCTTTCACATATTAAATAGTTAATTAATTATACCTCTACATTGTTTCTTAAAAAATCATTTACTTCTTTATTGCAATTTAGTCTGATAATTTTCTTATCTTGTGAGACATTTTCAAGCATTTTCAAAATATGAGGTTTAATATCTTTAGGATAATTCCATATCCATTTGAAAAATTCCAAATCAAACTTTTCATAGCATCCTACAGCTAAATCAGATCTTACTCGTCCCCTAAATTTAACAAATCTTTTAAAGCATCTCCATAGACAGAAAAACCGTTTGGAGTTAAGAAAAATAACAGTATCTGCATGTTTCAATCGCAAATCCAATGAACTTGCGTAATTGCCATCCATAATCCAACAATCTTTTTGCAGTAAAACTTTCAATTTCTCTTTCCATTCCTCTCTCGGTGTATTAATCCAATTCGGTTTCCAATAATGCAAATCAAGATGCACTACTTCAATATTAAGCAATTCTCCTAACTTCTTTGCAAATGTAGATTTACCTGAACCACTTGAACCAAGGATTAAAATTTTATTCATTTTTTATCTGATTTTTCTAAAAAAAGGAATTTATTAAAAACTAACTAATTCATATTAACTAATTATGAATTTCAAAACATTGTCAATAAAATCTCATAATACATATAAATCAAAATAGAATTAAATTAAAATTAACAAGAAAAACAAACTTTTTTCAAATAAAATTTGACAAAAATAATCTAAAGTAGTAATAAATTAACATCCTAAGATGAAGGCAAAAGTTAAGTATATTGATAACCTACAATTTTCTGCTGTATCAGATTCCAGACATAGTATCATTATTGATGCTGATAAAAAATTAAGTTTAGATCAAGGTTCTCGTCCAAAAGAACTTATATTGATGGGACTCGCTGGTTGCACTGCAATGGATGTTGTTTCACTTCTTAAAAAAATGCGAGTGGAATTTAAAGATTTTTCAGTTTCTGCTGAAGCTGAGCTTTCTGAAGAACATCCAAAAGTCTTCACATCAATTCATATTAATTATAATATCTCTGGTGATGTTGATGAGGAAAAACTAAAAAAAGCAATTGATCTATCTCAAAATCGTTATTGTGGAGTTACTGATATGCTCAACAAAACTGCTAAAATAACTCATTCATATCAAATTGAAAAATAAAGGATTATTTTTTATTTCTAAATATTTAAGTTCTGGATATAATGTCTGAACTTCAAAAATTATTTCCTTTAACACAAGGTAAAGTCAGAGACATTTATGATTTAGGAGACAAACTCCTGATTGTTGCTTCAGATAGAATATCTGCATTTGATTACATCCTACCATGTAAAATTCCTGACAAAGGAAAAATATTAACTCAAATTTCCAAATTCTGGTTTACAAAAACAAAAAATATTATTGAAAACCATTTTATTACTGACAATGTGTCAGAGTTTCCAAAGATTTTTCATTCATTCAAAAAAGAGTTGAATTTGCGTTCAATGTTAGTAAAAAAAGCTGAAAAGATTCCCTTTGAATGTATTATTCGGGGTTATGTTGCTGGTTCTGGTTGGAAGGATTATAACAAAACCGGTAAAATCTGTGGAATAGATTTGCCTGCCAATCTTCAAGAATCTGAAAAGTTTTCCGAACCGATTTTTACACCTTCTACTAAAGCTGAGAAAGGTCATGACGAAAATATAGGATTTTCAAAATTGAAAGACACCATTGGTCATGAATTTGCAAATAAGATCAAACAAGCGAGTCTAAAAATTTATAATTATGGACACAACCTGCTTATCGAAAAAGGGATAATTCTTGCAGACACTAAATTTGAATTTGGATTACTTGATGGTAAATTGCTATTAATTGATGAAATTCTAACGCCTGATTCTTCGCGATTCTGGGATGCTTTTACATATAAAAAGGGGGTCTCACAAAAAAATTATGATAAACAATTTGTGCGTGATTATCTTTTAAGCAAGGGTATTGAAAAGGTAAACAATATTGGACAAAATTCTGAAATTCTTCAACTTCCGGAAGATATCATAGCCAAAACAAGAAAAAAGTATCTACAAGCTTTTCAAATAATAACTGGCAAATATTCAATATAATGTACACAATTCTTATAGTAGATGACGAAAAAGATACATTAAACTATCTTGATTATATTTTTAAGAAATACAATTTCAATAGTATCATCGTAGATAATGGGTTTGATGCTTTACAAAAGATCCGTGAAACACATATTGACCTTGTCTTAACAGATATTGCAATGCCTGATATGGATGGATACGAGTTATATTCTCAAATAAGAAATTTTGATGATAACATTCCAATCATTATGATGACTGGATTTGGATATGATCCGAACCATGTTTTAGTAAAAGCCAAAAAAGATGGTTTACACGACATCATCTTTAAACCTTTCGAAAATGAAGATTTAATCAATATGATCAATAAGGCAATAAAATCATAACTCAGCAAACTTCAACCTATCAGATTTAGTATTATCTCTTAAAATGATGTTAAAATTTAAAAATGGCTAAAATTACAAAATACAAATTACAAAATCTTTACCCCGTTAGATTTTTATTATAGTAATAATTGTAATTCTTGAAAGGAAAGGAGATGATAAAAATAAATATACTATAATATTGGATAATTATCTAACGGGGCAGGTAAATTACAATGACCAAAAAATCAAATTCACCTCGTTTGATATTTTTACTTTATAAGATTGTAAGCATCTAAAAAGATGAATATCAAACAAAGTGAAAAAAATATTTTTACCCCGTTAGATATTTACACTAAATGAATATTTGCCATAAAACTCAATGTTTATTAAAATAATATCTAAAAGGGGAAAAATTAATAGATTATCTAACGGGGTGAATCAATCATAGAAAAATCAAAATAATTGTTTTGGTCATTGTCCACCTGCGGCGGATCTGCCTTTGGCAGAGAATTTTAGTAATTGATATTTACCCGCCCTGTGAAATACGAGGTCCCGCTTTGCGGGATTTAACAGGTTAAATTATTTGGTGTTTGTTTTTTGGTATTTATTTTTTATTTATATATGCAGATTGTATCTATAATAAAAAGAAAATTTTAAAATAAAAAACAAGGAGGAAACATGAAAAGTAAATTAACCCGAAGTAAAGTCTCTCCAAAAAGTCATAAAAAAGTCATAGCATTCATCTATGCTGAAGAGCTTGTTGGAGAGGATATTAACCTTTTAGAATCATATTTGGAGAAACGGAATGACCTCCACTTTATATATATTATAGTATCAAAATCTCCTTCACAAAAAGTGAGAACAGTTTGTAACAGATATCATCACTTAAAATTAATATATAGTCGTGAACCAGAAATTCAAATTACTGACATCAAAAACCAATATGACGGTGATGAGGTAAAATTTGAGGATAGAAATTTTGAAGATTTGAAAAATTGAAGTATTTAATCTGAGAAGTAATAATACAAGGCAATGAAGAATTCTTTCATTGCCTTCTTTTATTTAAAAAATCTAAAATGGTGTTGGCTAATTTTATACTAATTCCAGGTAAAGAAGTTAAATCTGATATCGAAGATTCTCTTATATTTTTAATAGAATGAAAGTGTTTCAGAAGCTCCTTTTTTCTTTTTTCCCCAATTCCTGGAATATTATCCAAAACGGAAACAGTAGTTTTTTTATCCCGTAAGGTTTTATGATACTTGATTGCAAATCTGTGTGCTTCATCTCTTATCTGCTGAAGCAATTTTAATGCATAAGATGTTTTCGGAATAATTATTGGTTCATTACTATTTATAGAAAAAACTTCTTCCAATCTTTTCGCAATGGAGAATAATTCAATCTTATATGAATATTTTTTCAGAGCTTTTTTTGCAAAAGTTAGTTGCCCTTTTCCACCATCAATTAAAATCATATCTGGAGTTTCAAATTTTTCTTCTTCAAGATGAGAAAGATATCGCGAAACAGCCTCTTCAATCATCAAATAATCATTTATTCCAGAAACAGTTTTTATCCTAAACCTGCGATATTGACTCTTTTTGGGTTTCCCATTATCAAAGAACACCATTGATGCAACTGCCTCACCACCTTGTAGGTTGGATACATCAAACGCAGAAATTTTTCTTGGAAGTTTTGCGAGATACAATCGGTCTTTCAATTCCTTAACAGCAAAAACAGTTCGATGAGCTGATTTCAAATGGGCTAATTTTTTTTCTTCAACTAATAAAAAAGCATTTTGTTTTGCCATCTCAACTAATTTCTTATTATCACCTTTTTGTGGAATGATAATCTCTACTTTAAGCCATTTGGATACCAATTCTTTATCTTCAGGATTTGTCTGGGTTAAAATCTTTGGAGCAATATCCTCTTGAAAATTGTAATACTGTGTTAGAAACCTGTTTAAGATATTTCCGTCACTTTTACCCGAAGTGTTTTCCATAAAATAATGCTCTTTTTTTATCAGCCTGCCTTCGCGAATCTTCAGGATTACTACACAGCAAAGTTTATCATCTCTGCCAATGCCAATTATATCAAGGTCTTC
>JAGMCF010000025.1 GCA_023129415.1 Candidatus Cloacimonadota bacterium | reverse complement strand
ATGTAATACCTGTTAGAGAAGGTGGAGATAGAACTTTGAAGGGTCTTATTCATGGACGATCCAAAACAGGCTCTTCAATTTTTCTTGAACCCTTATCCATCCTTGATTTGAATAATTCATTAATAACGCTTGACGATGAGGAGAAGCAAGAAATAAATAAGATTTTAAACGAGCTTTTTAACACCTTACAAGATAAACATGAAATTTTATTTCAGAATCTCAAAATTTTACAAAAGATAGATTACCTTAATGCTTCTGCAAAGTATTGCTTTGAATTAGGAACTACTGTTCCAGAGATTTGTACTGAACCAATCATTAAACTTACAAATGCTCGCCATCCCTTACTGCATTCATCTATTGATAAAGATAAAATTGTCCCTTTCTCGTTAAATTTAGGAGATGACTATCGAACTCTTGTAATATCTGGAGTAAATACAGGTGGCAAAACAGTAACATTAAAAGCTATAGGTCTTCTTTCTGTTATGGCTCTATCCGGCTTAATGATTCCTGCGGAAAAAGCTGAAATTGGTATTTTTCATAATTTCTTTACGGATATTAATGATGAACAATCCATTGAGGATTCTATAAGCACTTTTTCCTCTCATATTAAAAAGTTAAGAATTATTTTAAATGAAGCTAATGAGAAAAGTTTAGTCTTGATTGATGAACTTGGTTCAGGCACAGATCCCGAAGAGGGTTCAGCACTTGCTCAAGCTATTCTGGAAAGATTAATTTCACAAAAGGTTAAAGTGATTATCACTACTCATCTTAATAAGTTGAAAATTTTTGCCACAGGACATCCCTTATGTGAGAATGCTTCAATGAGATTTGACCAGGAAAAACTATTACCAACATATCAATTTGATATTGGTTTTCCAGGAAATAGTTATGCTCTTGATATTGCTCGGGAATATGAAATGCCAAAGGATGTAGTAAATTCTGCACATGAATTATTGGACCCTCAAAGTTTGAAATTAAGTAATCTCTTAAGAAAGACAGAGCAGCAAAGGGTTGCTCTTTCCCAGAAAATTAGTGAATATAATCAGAAAAATATGCTTGTAGAACAGCATTTGAAATCTCTTCAGGAAAAGGAAAAGAATTGGAAAAATATCGAAAAACAGAAAAAACTGAAAGCTATACAGGAAGCAGAAGAATTTCTGTTGAATTTACAACAAGAATTTGAGTATGAACTTATTAAACTCAAAGCAAGATTCAGAAAGGAAAATCAAATTGAACCCAAAGAAGTTAAAAAGTTTGCAAATAAAATAGAAAAAGAGAAAAGCAAAATTTATAAACAAAAGGATGAACTTGCAGAAGTTAAATATATTCTTTTTGAAAATCCCAAAATAGGTAATCTTGGTTTTATAAAATCTTTGAATGTCATTGGTAAAATTGTTGAAATTGAGAAATCCTATATAAAGATAAAAGCGGATGGAATTCTTTATTCTATTAACAAAAAAGATTTATATAAAGTTCCGGATAATAAAAAGTTAGAAGAAAAGAGGAGAAAATCAAAAATCACTACAATAGTGCACACTGATGTTGATATTGATTTTGCTTTTGAATTAAATATTATGGGACTTACATTTAATGAAGCTCTACCTGAAATTGATAAATATATTGACAAAGCAATTCTTATGAATTTACAGAGAATCAGTATTTTGCATGGCAAGGGCACAGGACAGTTAAGAAAGAAAATCTGGAATTATTTTAAAACAAATACCAGGATTGCTGATTATCATTCTGCCCCAGAATCTGAAGGTGGCAGTGGTGTGACTATTGCTGTTATTAAATAGTGTGTTTTCAATTAAGTGCTCGACCTCTTTTTCATAGATACGCATATCTGTTTCAGTTTATCGGTCTCTGTCAGTCTTCCCGACAAGTCGGGAAGCCCCGACAGGCGCCCAGACGGGAATATTTCCTTGACAAAATCAAAATTGTAGTTAAATTTTAAATTTGAATATTTTGACAAAAAATTTGATTATGCATAATTGCAGTGGATTACTCTTGGACAAAAAAAAGCAATTGACTGTCGGGGCTTGTATATATGGGTATTGTAGGGAATAGACCTTAGTTATTAATCCAATGCGATACGACCAAAAAATAATTGATGATATTCGTTCAGCCAATAATATTATAGAAGTTATTGGTGAATATCTACCCCTGAAGCGAAGTGGAGCAAATTTTAAGTGCCTATGCCCATTTCATAATGAGAAAACACCATCATTTATGGTTAGTCCATCCAAGCAGATATACAAATGCTTTGGCTGTGGAAAAGGCGGTAATGTATTCACTTTTCTAATTGAATATGAGAAGATAAATTTCAATGAGGCATTACAAAAACTTGCTTATAGAGTAGGTATTTCACTTCCTAAAAAAGAAGTATCCCCTGAGAAGCAAACCCTTTATAATGAACTTTATGAAATATATGAAATTTCCGAAAAATATTATAGAAATAACCTTTTAAAAGGTGGAACATCTGCAAAGAATTACCTTTATTCAAGAGGTCTTACTGATGACACTTTAGATACTTTCAAGATTGGACTATCTTTAGATAAATGGAACGATTTACATAATTATTTAGTTCCCAAAGGTTTCAAAAAGAACAGCCTTTTGGAAAGTGGTCTTTTCTCAGTGAAAAATGAAAAAACCTATGACAAGTTCCGTAGTCGTATAATGTTTCCGATTTTCTCTTCTGATGGAAAAGTAATAGCTTTTGGGAGCAGAATTTATAAAGAAGATGTTACCGATTCAGCAAAATATATGAATTCTCCCGAAAATATTATATATAAAAAAAGATATCATCTCTACGGATTATTTCAGACTAAGAATTATATTACACAAGAAAACTCCGCTCTGATTGTTGAAGGAAACATGGATTTGTTAAAGGTTTTTCAATATGGTTTTCATAATGTTGTGGCAAGTTTAGGTACTGCTCTTACATATAATCAAATAAAACTACTTGCGAGATATACCAAAAATGTTTATATTTTATATGACGGTGATGAAGCAGGATATGAAGCAAGTTCTCGTGCTATAAAGATATGTTTGGAAAATGGTATCTTCCCGAAAATTATTATGCTGCCTGAAAATTATGATCCTGATTCTTTTCTCGATACATTTGGTGTAGAAAAATTACAA
>JAGMCF010000249.1 GCA_023129415.1 Candidatus Cloacimonadota bacterium | reverse complement strand
GGATAAAAATGATATAAAGGTTTTTTCTCAATTGGGTCCATAGAAATTGAAATAGTTTGTCCATAGTTTTCTGCGAATAATTCTCCACCAATATTTCTTCTTCCAAAGCAAATCCCGGTTTTTCCTTCAGAAATTACACACATTTGTGGACATAACTCACATTGGACTTTGTTGCCATCTAATTTTTTATAATATAATGCTTTTTTCATTATGATTTCTTTATTTCTATAAATATTTTTCTATCAAATCTAATGTTTTGTTAAGTGACTCTTTATTATCTTTCATCACAATCTTGGCTGAATAACCCATTCTCTTTCTTATCTCAGGATGCTTATATAAATCCAGAACCTTTTGATTTAATTCTTCTTTATCAACTATCTCAATTGCATTATATTTCATCAGTATTTCAACTGTTTTTCTACAACTTATATGAAATTTTCCCATTAAAATTGGCTTACCAAAATATGCTGCTTCAAGAGGATTATGTCCACCAAAATCATAAAAACTCCCACCAATTATCGCAATATCAGAAATAGAATACGCTTTTGTCAACTCTCCCATTTTGTCAATAAGAAGAATATCGCATTCATCCTTTACTTCTGATAATTTTTCATATTTTATATTATAATTTTTCAATATTTTCTCAATCTCAGGTAACCTATTTAAATGTCGTGGAGCTATAATTATTTGATGTTTAATACCTTGTGATATAAGATACTTATGCAGTTCTGCAACTAATTCTTCTTCCCCGGGTCTGCTACTCCCAAAAGTAATAACAAGATCAGATTTTATATTCCACCCATTTCTAATTTGATTATTTTCAAAATCAGGTAGAGAAAGTGCAAATTTCAGATTGCCATTAACTTCAATATTTTTTGTTTCAAATTCACTAAATCGATCCTTATCAATCTCTGATTGGGCTGAGATAAAATCTATCTTACTGATTGTTTCATTAAAAATCACTTTTAGCTTATTGTAATTCCTTACAGATTTCTCAGATAAACGAGCATTTATAAGCAAAATTTTACAACTCATTTTTTTTGCATAGAAAATTAGCACAGGCCAAATTTCTGTTTCAGTAAGAATTAGTAATTTTGGTTTTATCTTAGACAAAACCATCATCATAATCAATGGAACATCCAAGGGAAATAGGAATGGAAATATATTTCGTGGATGATTCAAAGCTATTTGTTTTGCTCTTTCTTGACCTGTTAAGGTCATTGTGGAAAGATAGATTAAACATTCAGGATGCGCCTTAACAAATCTATTTATCAAAGAAGAAATTCCATTAATTTCCCCGACTGAAGAAGCATGAATCCATATCCTCTTTCTTTTTGTATATGGAAATTTTGCCAAACCAAGACGCCATTTCCATTCTCTATTTTTTGCAATAAGCTGTATGAGAAAATATGGTCTTAAAAAAACAAATAGTAATGTAATAATTAAATTATAGAAAAGCATAATAAATTACTTCAAGCAAATATTAGTACTTATTAAATATGTAGATTGTTTAATTTTCTACCCTAACCTGGACAAGCCCGTTCTCCGTAGTACTACGAAGGATGAACCAAAAATAACACGAATTTTATTGATAATATACTAATAACGCTTTCATTTCTCTAACCGCCTGACCGAGACCAACAAAAACTGCTCTTGAAATAATTGTATGTCCAATATTATACTCTTCAATTTCTTCTATCTCAGTTAAGTGATAAATATTATGATAAGTAATTCCATGTCCCGCAGCAACATATAAATCTAACTTCTTAGCAGTATGAGCTGCATCTTTAATTCTCTCAACTTCATTTTTAATTTCATTTTCAGATTTAGAATTTGCAAAATAGCCAGTATGGATTTCAATAGCATCTGCTCCAAGTTTATGGGCTTTTTTAATTACTTCAATATCTGGATCAATAAATAGGCTTACTTTAATTTTAGATGATTTTAATTCAGCAATTTTTTCTTCTAATCCTTTAATTTCAACATTAAGACCACCTTCTGTTGTAACTTCTTCTCTTTTCTCAGGAACCAAAGTTACAGAATCAGGATGGATAGCTTTAGCAATTGCAATCATTTCAGGAGTTGGAGCCATTTCTAAATTTAATCTTGTTTGAATAGTTTCTCGCAATATTCTTAAATCTCTATCCTGAATGTGCCTTCTGTCTTCTCGTAAATGTATCGTAATTTGGTCAGCACCATTTTTTTCTGCAGTAAATGCTGCCTCAACCGGGTCAGGCTCAGTTGTTTTTCTTGCCTGACGGATTGTTGCTATATGGTCAATATTTACACCTAATTTTGTCATTATTGCTCCTATAATTTTTAACCACAAATAATTCAAAAAATACAAACCTTGATTTCTGGGATACCGATATATCGGGATGTTTGAATTATTTATTTAATCTATTTGTAGTTGTAAATGTAGATAATGCCATCAACATTATATTTTAGCCCAATATTCAATAGCCAATACTATAGCTAATGAATTAGTAATTTTTTTCATTATATCAACAGATAAAGCTCCAATTTTTTTCACAAATCTCTCTTTTGATACTGACCGTACCTGAAAACAATCAGCAGAAGAAATCTTTTCAAGATTATTTTCAGAATTAGGAACAAGCTTGACCATCCAAGGAGCAATTGAATAACTATCTTTCCATCTTGCGATAGGAACAATAACTCTTAAAGGTAGAATTCCAATTGCATCGTCATTTACAATCACTGCTGGTCGTGTTTTTCGTATTTCTTTTCCTATAGCAGGATCTAAATTAATAAGCCAAATTTCTCCTCTATTCATGAAAATTCTCGCTATCAAGTTCTGTGAATATTGTAAGTTCATCATCAGTGGAATAGTCTTTATACAAAGCATTGGCTGCTGCTGTTAACTGAAGTTTATTAATTTTAAATCTTTGTTTTTCCATCTGTCTGGATTTTTCTCTTATGAAATGCAAGGTTTTTTCAAGAATCATTAATATCTCAGATTCAGGTAGTTTTTTTAACTCATCTATTATTTTATATTGTGGCATAAATCCTCCGTTTTTTAAACAAAATGCTTTAATTACATCCTTAATTCATAATTTATAATTCATCATTCGAAATTCCAAATTCGTAATTAATTTCCCCAACCACCTTCGTGATATAAAGATTGGATTTCATCAGACTCTAAAGATTTTTTATAATCGTTATTTATTATTTTATAACTCCATAAATTCTTCAACACTTAAACCAATTTCTCGAATTATTGCTCTAATTGTCCCTTTGCGAATTTTCTTACCTCTGTAATGAGGAACTGGAATAACTATACCATCAATGTCACGAACCCATAATTCATGAGAACCTTTACCCTGTCGATAGAAACGAAACCCAAATTTGCTTAATCTTTTTTTTACTTCCGGATAGCTTAACTCTCTTAATTTTGACATTATTATATACCTATCGGAACAGCTAATGTCATTCGGGTTTGTGGTGTAAATTCGATTTTATTAAAACCTACTTGCTCGTGTCTCTCTAACCGGTAAGCAAGAATCATTTTTACGACATCCACACAATTAAAAATTGCTTCTTCTATCGTATCACCTTCTGCAAAAGCCCCCTGTATTCCGGGAACAGAGACTAAATAACCATCTTCATCAGGTTCTACTATCATAGAAAGCATAATAGCTGACTTTTTTTTCACGATAAGCTCCTTTATTTTCTTTTTATTTTCAATTCCTTAATCCTTTCATTCTTTCATTATTAATTAGATTTAATTTCAACACCCACCTTCATCCTGATATATCGGGACAATGCCTGAATTTCTGCTTCTTATATTAGATGGATCTGCCTCAATTGTTTTTCTTGCCTGACGGATTGTGGCTATATGGTCAATATTTACACCTAATTGTGTCATTTTGTTAACTCCTTCTTTCACTACTAAGGATACAGAGAATGTTGAAAATCTTTCATATTTTTTGTGTTATCTCATGTTTTTTTGTTTTAATTAATTAGAGTCTGTCCGTAAATGTAGAACGAGGTTCTTAGCTCGTTTTCTTAAGGCATATTTTAAGCCTATTTACTTTAACGACCTTGGAAGGTCGTTCTACAAACAATGAGTTTACGGACAGACACTAATTAAACCACATTCTCTCTTGGTTTGAATCCTTTACCCAAAACCTGATGCACATCCTGAATAATAACAAATGCATCAGAATCAATATCTTTAACAATATCTCTTAATTTTGATACTTCTCTTCTTGTAACAATACAAAAAATTACATCCCGTTCTTCTTGTAAATATGCACCTTTACCTTTAAAAAATGTAACTCCCCGATTCATCTTTTCAAAGATTTCTTCTTTAATAACTTCAGATTTATTTGAAATTACATAACAGGCTTTTGCATAACCCAGACCTGTAATTATCACATCAATAACTTTGCTTGAAATATAAAGTCCAATGAAACCCCAAAGAGCATATTCAATTCCATTGAAAGCGATGCCAGCAATACTTATTACCATAAAATCAATCAAAAGGAATGTATTACCAGCACTCATTATTCCTTTATGGCTAAATACCTGAGCCACAATATCAGATCCACCAGTAGAACCACGAACTCTGAAAACAATTCCAATACCTAACCCCATAAGAAGTCCCCCATAAAGCGAAGCAAGTAACGGTTCATTAGTAACAGCTTGAAAATGTAATATCTTATCAAAAAAATCCGTGAATAATGAGAAAGTAATAATACCAAAAATTGTTCGAATACCGAATCTTTTTCCTAAACATTTAATACCAATTATGAAGAGTGGAATATTAAATACCAACATTGTTAAACCAATGGGTATCTTAAAAAGATGATGAAATACAACTGCCAAACCACTAACACCACCTGCTGCAATCTTATTTGGTGAAAGGAATAATACTATTGAAAAGCTCATTATAATTGTGCCAACAGCAATAAACAAATAATCAATAACAGTTTTGAATTTTGTCTTCATAGTATAATTTTTGCTTATGAAAAATTACTTAGGGGGTGTAATAAAACAACATATTAAAATCTAATACATAAGTGACTGTCTTATGGAAAGTTGTGAAAAACAAACATACAACTTATTCTATTACACCTCCTTACTTCTTAAACATCATTTTTCTTTAATTTTTTTCTTCGTCTTCTTTCCCAATATTTTGGAAATAATATTAATTTCCAGACGATAATTATAGCTTCATGAACAATCTTTTTAGACATTTTAGACCTGCCTACACGACGTTCAATAAATATGATTGGGATTTCTTTGATACAAAAACCTTTTTTCCAAACTTTATAATTTACTTCTATCTGAAATGAATAACCATCAGATAGAATATTATCAAGATCAATTGCTTCTAATACTTCTCTGCGGAAGCATTTAAATCCTGCAGTTGGATCTTTAATAGGCATTCTTGTTATCACACGCACATATTTAGATGCCATAAGACTTAACATTAAACGACGAGCAGGCCAATTTACTACATTTACTCCGTTTATGTATCTTGAGCCGATTACTAAATCATTTGTTTCTATCGCTTTCAAAAGATCTTTCAAACTATCAGGATTATGTGAAAAATCAGCATCCATTTCAAAAATATAATCATATTTATTCTGAATGGCATACTTAAATCCAGCAATATATGCACTACCCAACCCCATTTTCTTTTCTCTTTCTAAAAGATGAACTTTTGGATTAGATTTCATAATTTCTTTAACAATTTCAGCTGTTCTATCAGGTGAATTGTCATCAACAATCAGAGTTTCAATTATTTCGTCCTGTTTAAGAATTTCAGGAATCAATTCAGCAATATTTTCTGACTCATTATATGTAGGTATAATTACTAATGCTTTTTTCTTTTCCATTATTTAATTCCATACAAGTTAAGGATTTTAATTGTTTTCAGATTATATATTTTACAATATTATTTATCCAAATTATTCTTTAAAAGCTGCTTTTCATCTACATCACGGAAAATATAAGCTGGGTTTCCTACAACAATTTTTTCTTTAAGCACATCTTTCGTAACGATTGCACCTGCAGCAACCATTGCATCCTCTTCAATAACCTTTCCAGGTAGAATTGTCGCATTAACTCCTATTCTTCCACCTGTTTTTATAGTAACACCTTTGAAATGTTTATATCGCTCTTTATCTCTTCCCATATAATTATCGTTGCTTGTAGCAACTGCTGGGGCAATAAAACAATAATCACCAACCTCTGAATAAGCTGTAATATATGAATTAGTTTCAAACTTATTACGATTGCCAATATTTACAAAATTTTCAATTGTTACATTTCTACCAATAATATTCAAATTACCAATCTTAACATCTTCTCTAATGGTGGAAAGGTCTGCTATAAGATTTTTATAACCAATAACAGAGCCCACATAAATGACAACATTTGCTCCTATCAAGCAGTTATCTCCAATCACCGAAGGTTGGAACTTCTTTGCTTTAAATATACTTCGTGGAGCAAAAAGTGGCTCTTTACCAATAATTGTATTATCATCGATTCTCACTTCGTTTCCAATTTTTGAACCATTATGTATAATAACATTATGACCAATAAAACAATTATTTCCAATTCGTACATCATCTTCGATAATTATATTGAAACCAATCTTTGTTTCTTTCCCAATAGTAGCACTTTTTGAAATTTGCTGATTCATACTTGTTCCTTTTTTATTTATTAAAATCCTTTGAATGCTTTTTTGTGTCAATTATTTTATTTTTACAAAATGACTTATATATAATGAGAAATTCTAAAATAACCACCAGCAATATTAAAATGGTGGGCAAAAAAACATGTCTGAAATTAAATATTTTAACAATCTTTTAATAATATATTTTGTAGAGTGGGCTCTTAAATAATTTATTAGATTAATGAGTCCGGTCTAAAAAGGTATTACCCGCCCCGAATCATCGGGACGAAAAAATACATTGATATTATCAGGCTCATCGCCCAGACGGGCTGAATTTATGTAGACCTTTTTTGTGTATTTCGTGTGTTTCGCGGGTTTTTATAGTGGACTCATTAATAATTTCATAACAACGATATCGGGTCCACATCAATCTGCATTTTTAGATAACTCGGAATTTTCACATTTGTTTGAAACCAGTTTATGAATCTTTTTACAGCATTTCTATCATTTGCTTTGATAATAATATGATAGCGATATTTTTTACGGATTTTACTTATTGGAGCTATAACAGGACCTAAAACAATTATTTCCCTAGATCTTTCAAATTGTCCCATTTCCCTCCTAATCGCAAATACAATTTTTTTCAATTTGTTCATATCATTTAAAGTAAAAAGTAATCTAACTAATTTTGTATATGGTGGGTAATATAGTTTTTTTCTTAATGATAATTCATATTCAACAAACCCTTGAAAATTATGCTCTTGTGCTAATTGAATGCTATAATGTTTCGGATTATAGGTCTGAACAATAACTTCACCTTTTTTCTCACTTCTCCCAGTACGACCTGCTACTTGTGTAATGTGTTGGAAGTTTCTCTCTGCAGCCCGAAAATCTGGAAGATTAAGATTTACATCTGCTGAAACTATGCCAACCAGAGTTATATTCGGGAAATCCAGTCCTTTTATGATCATTTGTGTGCCAAGCAGAATATCAATATAACCATTTCTTACTTTATCAAATACTTTTTGATATGTTTGTTTACCACGAGTTGTGTCTGTATCCATACGAGCAATCCGTGCTGTAGGGAAAAGGAACTCCAGATTTTTTTCTATCTTCTCTGTCCCGGGTGAGCCAAAATTAAATATAAATCCCCCACATTCAGGACACTTTTTGGGCAAAGACTGATTATATCCACAATAATGGCAAATCATACGATTATTATATGAATGATATGTAAGGCTGATATTGCAATTCTTACACTGAAAAACTTTTCCACATTTTACACATTGAATATAAGAAGCATACCCCCGCCGATTTTGAAAAAGAATTATCTGTTCTTTCTTCTTAAGCCTGTCTTCAATTTTATCTCTAAGAAGCTGTGATAGAATCTCTGTATGATTTTTTTCTCGACGCATATCAACAATTGTAAGTTCCGGTAGAATCTGATTTTGAACCCTTTCTTTCATTTCTACTAATTTGTATTTTTCATGTTGAGCATTATAATATGATCCTAAATGAGGAGTTGCACTTCCTAATATCACAATGGCATTATTCAACTTTCCTCGCAATACAGCCATATCTCTACCATTATAAAGAGGATTTCTTTCAGTTTGTTTGTATGTATTTTCATGCTCCTCATCAACAATTATAAGTCCAATATTTTTCAGAGGAGCAAATATAGCACTGCGAGCACCAATAACAATTTTCTTTTTACCTAAATTAATTTGTTTCCAACAGTAAAGCCGTTCCCTGTCACTAAGTTTGCTGTGAATTACAGCAATATCATCTCTAAAATGAGAGTAAAATCTCTCAACGGTTTGCGGTGTTAAAGAGATTTCTGGGATAAGCAAAATAGCTGTTTTGTCTTTTGATAGGACCTTTTTCATTACTCTGATATAAACTTCAGTTTTCCCGCTTGAAGTAATTCCATGCAAAAGAAATGTCTGAAATTTTTCAGAGGAAATTGTTTTTTGAATTTCTGAAATGACATTGTCCTGTTCGTAAGTAAGTTCAAAATGAGGAGGAGAATATTTCTTTATATTTTCAAATATGTCTGGATATACCTCTTTCTTGATAATATGAACAATTCCTTTCTTTTGAAGTTTGTTTATAATGCTATAAGAGAACTGCTTGGCAATCTCGGAAACAGGAATTGGCTTTTTCTTATTTTTTAGAAATGCATAAAGCTCTTTTTGTTTTGATGTTAAATCTACTTCTGTTTTTTTCTTTGCTAATTCCAAATAGTTAATGGTTTTCTTCTCAATCCTTTTTTTATATGTTCTCTCAATTTCAATAACATTTTTTCCTTCCATCTCAAGCAATGTTTTAAATAAAGATGGAATTTTTTGTTCTTTCAGTTTTTGGATTGAAATTGGTAATACGGACTTTTTGAGAATAGCTATAATTTTTTTGTATTTCTGAACTCTGAAGGTTTCATTTTTAAGTTTAATATTTTGAATGGTGTTAACATTAATTCCAGCAGGAAGCATAGCTTTTAACACGATACCAATTGGGCAGAAATAATATTTCGAAATCCAGTTTGCCAGCTTAAATAATTCATCATTAATGATTGGTTCATCATCAATAATCTCTTTTACTTCCTTTACTTTTTCTGGCTCAAAATCAATTTTTTTTGGAAATCCAATTATAATACCCGTTTGCAATCTATAATTAAAATCTATGAGAACCCTTTGACCTATTTGTGGATGTAACTTCTCCGAAACTTTATAGGTAAAGGTACTTGGGTTGTTTATCGGGATTGCGATTTCTAAATACATTATAAGTTATAAGAATATATATGATAATAGTTTATTAATATTAAGAAAGATGAAAATATTTATAATGTTCATTTTTAGAAGATAAATGATAGGTATAAATTACTTGCCAATAATTTCAGACCAACATCCAAAGAGATGCGAAAGAAAGAATTTTTACCTATCTTAAAACTATATCCACCACCCAATGCAATATTGGGAAATACAAAATATTCTTCTTTACCCCCACTTCCTCCAGGATCAAAACCACCGGTTGATACTCCATAATCAACTCCTACATTTATAATATAGTAAAAGCCTTTTCGGTTTAGATTTCCAAAATGATTTACTCTTATTGATATTCCAGTAGTAGCCATCACTAAGAATAATTTGGCATGCAAAACTACTATATTCTCTGTAATGCTATTACTATTAATTTTTGTCCATCCATAGCCTAAATAAATTCCATGCATTACAATAGGTGAAAGACTTGCATAGAAGCAACCTTTCTTTATGGGAATTTTATCCATTTCGGTGGATAAATTCTCATCAGCAAAAGCTATTGAGCACAAAATAATTCCAATTATAAAACAGATAAATTTTTTCATTATTTCTTGCTTAATAAAATTACAGTTATCCAAAATATACCTATTATGAATAGAAAAGAATTAGCTCAATTTGGTGAAGACCTTGCTGTTAAATTCCTAGAACATAATGACTATAAAATCATTGATAGAAACTACCATTCAATTTATGGTGAGATTGATATAATATGCAAAAAGAGCAATCAACTTATCTTTGTTGAAGTCAAAGCAAGAAAATCTCTCAAATTTGGAGAAGCATTAGAAGCAATAACAGAAAAGAAAAGGGGAAAAATCATAAAAACTGCCTATCATTTTATTACAAAGCATCAGCTTGACTTATCCATTAGATTTGATATTATAACAATTCAATATATTTCAAAAGAAAAAAGGTATAAATTTGAACATATAAGAAATGCCTTTTTAGGAACGCTTTTCTAAACTTTTGCCACTGATTTTCACTGATTTTATTAGCCACAGATACACCCCGTGTAATAGTGAAGCGTTGTATATTACACGGGGTAACCACAGATTCTCACGGATATTTTTTCTATAATTTTTTATATATTCAATATATCTGTGTTCATCCGTGTAAATCCGTGGCTGGAACTCCTATTCTAACTCTCTTTCATCAAAGTAAGGTCCTAAATAATCCAACCAATTGGGGTCAGTAAATTCTTTCTCATCATTTTCACTATAAACTAATTTGTAATTACCCATACCTGTAAAATCAACAAACACATAAATCCTTTTCCCACCTATATAATATTTCCAGATAATATACGGTTTGGCTTTATATTCATAACCTTTTTCAACTATTTCACCCGGTTTACCACATCTGATATAGATTCTCCCTCTGTCTGTTTCCCATCCATTTTTTTTCAAATGTGAAAAATTTTCATCAGTATATTGATGTCTTCTAATTATTTCATCTTTGAATTCATTCTTTTCAGTAACTGGATTTGGGTCATTTTGTTTCCAGAATCTTTCTATATACTCCAATTTTGCTTTATTATTTAAATCCTTGTAAATTTTATTATCACGACTGGCTAGGAAATATTTTACATATCGGTATTCTGCTTCTACATCAGCATCTGTAACTTCTTTCTCCAACTCTGGTACAAACAATAATTCATGAGTAGAAATTTTATCAGAAATCCCAACAACCATTTTATAAGTTCCAGGTGTCCAATCAGTAATTGGTATTGAACCCCAGAATGTCTTTTTATCACTTTCAATAGGAAAATTTTGTGATTTTTGATAAAATATCGAATCATCTTCTGAGAGAATTTTTATTTGCAAATTAGAGATTTGTGAATCTATTGTATCAAGGTGATACACTTCAAAGTAATATGCAAAATCTTGTGTAGTTAAAGGATTGATTAGATGATTGGGATTTACAAGAAAGATGATATTATCTCTTTTAAAATTAATAAAACTCTGGGTGGTATCAGATTTATAAAAGGAATTAATTTCCACATCACTGATAGTTAGATTTTCAATTTCCAGAGTTTTTAATCTCCTTTTCCAGAGAATTTTTTCATTACTCAAACGGTCTGATACATCAACAGCAAACTCATAAGTTCCTGGATAGACCTGGGCAACGATTTTATCAATAAAGAATCCATCTGGTTCAACTGTGAATTTACCTTTTTCTGTTGAGATTAGTTGAGAATAATTCTTCTTATATAGCTCTTTACCCTTTTTATCATTGATTAATAATGTAATATTAATTTGTGCTGAAAGTCTATTTTCAAATTGTTTAAACTGTAAATCCCTATGATAAATTTTGTATGTGATTTCAAATATTGTGTTGTTAGTTTCAGAAAGAAATCGATTGCAATCAAATAATGCTGGTAACTCAGCATAAATAGTTATTGGTAGTAATAAGAATACAAAAATTAATAAAATAATTTTATTGTTCATTTAATGCCGTAGGCAGATCCTTGTGAAAAATCCACCTTAATACCTTTAATAAAATAACTCTCATCATTAACTAAATTATACAAAATTTTTCCCGGGAAGATCTTATATTTTTGTGAAACAATATCCAATGTGCCAAAAGCTTTTGTTTTTACTTTAAAATGAACAGCAAAATTTCCTTGTTCAGAATCAAAACATTTTCTTATTAAGTTTTCAATTTTATTATTATCAACATCTTCTTCAGAAATATCTAGGAAAACATTACCGGATAATTTGTTTGATAATTCATCTATTGGAATAATTTCATCTGCTATTAATCGTAGTTTATTGTTATTCTGGAATTCTCTATTAGAAAGATGACCGATAATATACAATATTTTGCCTTCTTTAAGCAAATTATGATATTTTGAGTAAATTGATGCAAATAAAATCACTTCAAATTTGTCATGCAAATCTTCACATTGTAAGAAAGCCATCATATTATTATTTTTGTCATTCTTTCTGGAAATGTCATTCACAAGAGCAAAAATTCTTATTTTGTCAGGTAATTTTTTTATTATATCACTTTTGTTTAGATATTCTTTATATTTTTTTGTACTTAAGTTAGATAAAAGTTCAATTTCTGACTCGTATTCTGTAAAAGGGTGTCCTGAAACATAGAAACCAAGTAGCTCTTTTTCTTTTTCCAACTTGTAGCTTAAATTCCAATCTTTAACTTTTGGTAATTTTGGATATTTATCAATTTCTTCTGTTGGTGAGTTATCAAAAAGTGAAGCCTGTCCTTTTGCTCTTTCACTGATTTTTCGTGCACCAAAATTTAATGCTGATTCAATTACTGCATATTGCTGAGCTCGATTTCCATCAAGACTATCCATTGCTCCAGTGCCAATCAAACTCTCCAATGTAGTCTTGTTAATGTTGCTTATTTCAATATTCTCACATAATTCATATATATTTGTAAACTTCTCATTCTTTTTTCTGCCATCAACAATTGCATTGGCTGCATTCTCTCCAACATTTTTGATGGCTTTTAGTCCAAAGATAATTTTACCATCTATTACATTGAAATTATATTCGCTCATATTGATATCTGGATGCAGAACTTCTATGCCCATCCTATTGCAATCAACGATGAATTTTGCGATTTTGTCATTATCTTGCTCAACTGTCATAAGTGCAGCCATAAATTCTCCGGGAAAATTTGCCTTTAAATATGCAGTTTGATAAGAGATAATACTATATGCCACACTATGAGATTTATTGAATCCATATTTGGCAAATTTTTCAATTAGTTTGTAAATTTCTTCTGCAGTATCCTGGCTGACATCGTTTTTTAAAGCACCTTCAATGAATTTTGGCTTTAGCTTATTCATTACTCTTCTTTGTTTTTTTGCCATTGCTTTTCGCAGAATATCAGCTTCACTGAATGAAAATCCAGCGAGTTTATGTGCTATTTGCATCACCTGTTCCTGATAAACAATAACTCCATAAGTTGGTCTTATAATTTCTTCTATTAAAGGATGAAGATAAACTACCTTCTCCTCATTATTTTTTCTTCTTATAAATACTTTATGCATTCCACTATTCAAAGGTCCTGGACGATATAGGGCTGTACAAACTGCAAGATCATCAATACAATTTGGGTTTATTTGCATAAGAACATTTCGCATTCCTGAACCTTCAAACTGAAACACTCCATCAGTATCACCTTTGCATAATAGCTCATAAGTGCTTATATCATTTAGGTCAATATTATCAATATCAATTTCTTTATTATGGTTTTTTTTAACTAATTCAAGGGTTTTTTCTATACATGTAATATTTTTCAAACCAAGGCAATCTAATTTAAGCAATTTGATTTTTTCAAGCCACTTTCCTTCATATTGAGTAACCACACTATTATCCTTTACAGATTTCGCAAGTGGAACATAATTAATTAGATTGTCCGGAGCAATAACCAAACCTGCAGCATGCACTCCTGAATGTCGAAGTAAACCCTCTAATGTTTCTGAATATTCTATTAGTTTCTTATATTCTTCCTTGCTATTTATAAGATTTTTTAATTCTGGATTTTCTTCAATAGCATTCTTAAGTATTATTCCTGGACGAGAACTTATCTTTTTTGCAATTTGGTTAACTTCTCCTTGAGGCAAGCCCATTACTCTGCCAACATCTCTAACAACCATTTTAGCACCCAGACTTCCAAATGTGATGATCTGACTCACATTTTTTCTACCATATTCTTTGATAATATAATCTATGACATCATTGCGTTTTTCCGCAGAGAAATCTATGTCAATATCTGGCATACCTACCCGCTCAGGATTAAGAAATCTTTCAAAAATCAAATTGTATTTTAATGGGTCTATGCGAGTAATATCAGTTATATAAGAAACAATGCTTCCTGCAGCTGAACCTCTTCCTGGACCAACCATAACACCCATACTTCGAGCTGAAGATACAATATCTCTTGTTACTAAAAAATAGCCTGCAAATCCAGTATCTTTAATGACTTTTAATTCATAATCTATTCTTTGTTTTATTTCGTCTGTAGCGGAATCATATTTTTTCTCAACAGATTCGTAAACCAAATCTCGCAAGTATTCATCCATATCTTTAAATTCAGAAGGAATAGATACTTTGGGTAGAAGAAATTTAACAAAACGAAACTTCAGATTACACTTTTCAGCAATTTTAATTGTGTTGTCTAAAGCTTCAGGAAAGTCTTTAAAGAGTTCCCGCATCTCTTCTTCAGATTTGAAGTAAACCTGATCTGTATTAAACCTCATTCTGTTTTCATCACTCAATAATTTTCCTGTTTGCACACATAACAGAATATCATGTGCTTTTGCATCTGACTTTTTTAGATAATGATTATCATTTGTGCAGACGAGTTCAGCATTAGTTTCTTTGGATAATTTTTTTAGACCATCAATTAATTTTTCATCTTTTTCTAAACCAATCCGCATTATTTCCAGATAAAAGTCATCTTTACCAAAAATTTCTTGATAGCATTGTACGGCCTTAACTGCATTTTTATATTTTCCTGCTAGAATTAATTGTGGAATTTCTCCTTTCATACAACCACTTAATGCTATAAGGCCTTCTGAATATTGTTTCAATAAATGTTTATCAATGCGTGGATTATAATAAAAACCATTAAGAAAGCCAATGCTGGAAAGTTTCACAAGATTATTATATCCTGTAAGGTTTTTTACGAGAAGAGTAAGATGATGTCTGGTATTTTTCTTATCTTTTTCTGAATCTATGCTTCCATTAATTACATAAGCTTCCATTCCAATAATTGGTTTTATTTTAGCCTTTTTAGCTTCTTCATAAAAATCTATAGTTCCATACATATTACCATGATCAGTAATTGCAACAGCAGGCATTCCCATTTCTGAAGCTAATTTTAGCATATTTATAACACGGCAAGCTCCATCCAAGAGGCTGTATTGTGTATGGTTGTGTAAATGAACAAATGACATATTATCTCCTAAAAATGTATTTTAGAATGAACAATAATTTTCATAAAAAATAAAGGCAGTCAATTTTTATTTTGACTGCCAATTAATTATCAATAATTTATGAGGAATTATTTACTAAAAAAATCAGTTAATTTCAGTATAAACACTTACCTTTCTTCTTTTTTTTCTGGAGGATTTACAGCCATGAAATCTATACGGTTCGAATTTCACATAACCATCAATCAACGAGAATAGAGTATAATCATTTCCTAAACCCACATTATTACCCGGATGAATCTTTGTTCCTCTTTGTCTTATAAGTATATTTCCAGCATGAACAAATTCTCCACCATATTTTTTGACACCTAAATATTTTGGATTGCTATCTCTACTGTTTTGAGTGCTTCCAACACCTTTTTTATGTGCCATTTTATCCTCCTAAAAATTATTTAGCCACGAAATTACACGAAAGAGACACAAAAGATTAAACCTTAATAAGGTTCATTTTGTGTGTTTTTGCCTGCCTTGCCGTAGTTTGACGCCCGTTCTCCGTCCCGATATAATCGGGACTACGAAGGGTGAAAAGGCAGGTGGCTCATTTTATTCCTTCCGCTAAGATGGATTTCTATGCTTCAATAATATCTTTAATTTTGATTTCAGTATATTTTTGTCTATGACCTTGTTTTCTACTGTATCCTTTTCGTTTCTTTTTTTTGAATACAATAATTTTTTTATCCTTTCCATGAGATAAAATCTCAGCAAGAACCTTTACTTTTCTTACATAAGGTTTTCCAACTTTTGGTCTTTTATCACCTTCTAAGATTAAAACTTTATTAAAATCAAATTCTGTTCCAATTTCTTGTCCTTCAAGATATGGAACTTTAACTACACTATCTTTCTGAACCTTAAACTGCTGACCTTTAAAATCTATAATAGCGTACATTATTCTCCTTGAAAATTAGGAAATAAAATCTCTTCAAATGTAAATTTGTGTCAAGTTTTGTTAAATATCTAACTATAGTATTATTAATAAATTCCTTGTTTTTTTCAAGAAATTATAACTATTTACCATCAACCGCTAATTAACGCTAACAAAAAAAAGATAAATTAGCGCATATTCGCGTTCATTCGCGGTTAACTTTAATGTTACTTTGTGGTTTATCACGCTGTAGTATTATAAATGAAATTCCTTTTTTGCAAGAGATCAAAATTTATATTTTGTCCCCAATTTAATTGGGGATAGAATTTTAATCTTTTACCTTTAATCTTTAATCTTTGCGGTTTACCC
Organism: Candidatus Cloacimonadota bacterium; assembly: GCA_023129415.1. GTDB lineage: Bacteria > Cloacimonadota > Cloacimonadia > JGIOTU-2 > JGIOTU-2 > JAGMCF01. Next base: position 9,635 of record JAGMCF010000249.1, on the reverse strand, counting down.
CGTTAAATATAACAAACAAAGAGGATAAAAAAATTATATAACAATGTGAATTATTTAACGGGGTTTACCGCTCTATGCACAATACAAATCTGTAATATCCCTTTTTGATTTCATAGAGATAATTTTAAATTGGTCATAGTCTAATTCATTATCAAGAATAAATTCCCAGGAAAAATGATAATCCTTTTTTAAATAGTACTGCTTCTCAATAATATCATCATATAGCCATCTATGAATATGAATTTCTAGTTTATCTTCTGGATGATACTTTTCAGCTCGATTAAGCCAACGGAAAATATTATCAATTAGAGCACTGTGAGCCAAAACCCTTCCGACTCCCTGGCAATATGGGCAACTCTCAAAGAAAGAAGAAAGAAGATTAGACCTTGCTCGTTTCCTTGTCATTTCAACCATATTTAGGGGACTTGTTGAGAAAATTTTATGAGGTGAAAGGTCTTTACTCATCTCTTCTCGGAAAGTTCGAATAACTTTTTGACGATTTTCAAAATGTTGCATATCAATAAAATCAATAAATATCATTCCAGTTAGGTCTTGCAATCGTATTTGACGAGCTATCTCCTTTGCTGCATCAATGTTTGTAATAGTTACAGTTTGCTCCAGATTTTTATCACCAACGAAACTACCTGTATTTACATCAATAGAAACCAGGGCTTCAGTCTGCTGGATAACTATAAATCCCCCACTATCAAGGTATATTCTTGAATGCAATACTTTTGAAATCTCCTTTTCAATCCCGAATGCATCATATATTCCGGCTTCTTCGCGAAATAGCTTGACTTTCTTAATCATTTCAGGTGCAATTCTTTTCAATCTTTTAATTATTTTACTTCTAATTATCTTAGAATTAATTACGATTAGATCAAGGTTCCTATTGATAAGTTCTCTTACTATAATTGAAGTAAGATCATTTTCATCATATATACATTGAGGAGCTGAGTAATCCTTATATTTGTCTTGAATGTCCTCCCAGATTTTTTTTAAACTTGAATATTCTTTCTTAAATTCTCCTTCATTATGTAATTCAGCATTTGTGCGGATGATGATTCCCGTATCATTGTCTTTAAGTTTATGGAAAACACTTTTTAGTCTCCTTCTTTCTTTGATCGATATAATTTTTCGGGAAACAGCCATATAATTCTTATATGGCATATAAACCATATATCTACCGGGAATTGAAATTTGACCGGTAAGTCTTGCACCCTTTTTACCAAGAGGAGCTTTTTCCACCTGAACCATAACTTCCTGTCCAACTTCTAATAATTCACCCATTTTGTAAATATCATTTTTTATTTCCTTCACAAAATTCTCATCCTCTAATTCTTCTAAATCTAAGATATCAGGAACAGCATCCCGAAAATGCAAAAGTGCTGTCCTTTCCAATCCGATATCAATAAAGGTCGCGCCCATACCAGGCACATTATCCTTAACAATTCCTTTGTAAATATTTCCTATTATCTCTTTCCTGTCTTGTTTGTGAACAAGTAATTCTACCAATTGATTATCTTCTAATACTGCCAGCCTGTTTTCAAAAGGTCCGACACTAACAATCATTTCGTTTTTCATAGGTTAAATCCTTTCATAAAATTTTTATTCTTTCTATTGATAATTTATCAATTTTGTCCATTGGGTAATAAAAAAAATTATCTAAAATATCTAATATTCCAGCTCCAGATATTTTTTTATTTATCAAAATACCATTTTGCTGTAAGTCTATCCTGGTTATGATTTCATTAAGATTGATTTTTTTCCCTTTCTTTTCTATGAAATGAGAGTGGTCTCTAAAAAATACGATTCTACCATTCCAGTTAAAATTCTCCTCAGAAGAGATGCTTATTAATTCATTTTGAAAACTTGAAATTTTTTTTGAAGAACTAGATAGAAACTCAATTTTTTTAAGATGAAAACCATTGGGAAGGTTGAAGTTAAGTTTATGAATAATTTCTGATTCTTGAACTTTTTTAGTTAATCTAATATCAAAAAATTCATTATCTCCAGTGAAACCAAGAGTTAATGGAGGACACAATGAAATTTTAGGATTTGGATTATATCCCTTTGTATAATAAATTGGAAGTCCACTTCTACGAACAATTTTATAAATTATATTAAGCAAATTTCTATGTGAGCAAAAGCGTAAATCTTCTCGCTTTTCATAGAATATCCTGAATTTGAAAATCGACAAATTGTCTTTACTTTTTGGTAATGATGGAAATGAATCCTCAATTTTTTCACTCTGTATATATTTGGGTTTAGCTTTTATGCACATTCCACAATTTTGACACTCATTTTTTCTACAATCAAGACTTATTATTTCTTCTTTTGCTTTTTCAAATTCTCTTTTCAAAAAATCTTCATTTATTCCACAGTCTATATAACTCCAGCAAAGCTTCTTATTTATTTCTCTTTGTCCTGTATAATCTTCAAAATTTATATTATTCTTTTCTGCAGATTTTAACCAATGAGAATAATCAAAATGTTCATCCCACGCATCAAATATTGCTCCATCTTGGTATGCGTCATAAATCAAATTTCCAATCTTTCTATCTCCTCTTGATATAACTGCTTCAAGAATTGAACAGTCAACTGAATGATATTTTATTTTGACTTTTCTATTACCTCTAAAATGATTTCTAATAAATTGAATTTTCCGAACCAAATTTTCTTTCTTATCCTGTGCAACCCATTGGAAAGGTGTAAAGGGTTTAGGAATAAAAGATGAGATACTTACATTTATTTTCAATGCTTTCCGAGGATGGAGATTATATATTTTTTCTATCAAATCAACAATTGCTAAAATATCCTCATCAGTTTCAAATGGTAGCCCTACCATAAAATATAATTTAACTGTACGAAGTCCTATATTTATAGCTGTTTTTATAGATGAAAGAATATCATCTTCGGTTATTTGCTTATTGATTATATCACGCAGTCTTTGGCTACCAGACTCAGGAGCAAATGTCAAATTGCTACCTAATAATTTTGTTATTCCACTGGATATATTTTCATGAAAAGTATCTATTCTCAAAGAAGGAAGGGATAAAGAGGTGCCGGTTTGAGGTAATACTTTATTCAGATTAAAAATTAATTTCTCTATTGCAGAATAATCTGAACTGGAAAGAGAACTAAGAGAGATCTCATCCCAGCCACTAAGTTGTATATCCTTTTCAATAATTTGTTCTATGATCTTTTCATCCCTTTCTCTTACTGGACGGTAAATCATTCCAGCCTGGCAGAATCTGCACCCTTTACTGCAACCGCGCATAATCTCAATAGACAAACGATTATGAACTATATCAACTAAAGGAACTAACTGTGGTGAGTGCATTTTTGAAGTATTATCAAAATCAGTAAAAATATTCTTTTCAATTTTTGTTGGGACATCTTTTGCTTTTGGAACAATATAGCAGCTTTTATTATCTTCTACTTGTTTGTAAAACTTTGGAACATAAACTCCTTTAAGTTGATTTAACCTAATTAATTTTTCATTTCTACTTGAATTTTTATTTTTCAATAGGCAATTAGCCAGTTCAAGTATTATATCTTCACCATCACCAACCACAAATGCATCAAAGAAATTCGCAAGAGGTTCAGGATTAAAAGCACCAGGTCCGCCAGCAATAATGAGTGGAGAATCTTCACCTCTTTCTTGAGCAAAGATTGGAATATTACTCAAATCAAGCATCATTAAGATAGTTGTATAAGTAAGTTCATATTGAAGTGTAAATCCAATGACATCAAATTGATTTAATGGGATTTTATCTTCTAAGGAGAATAAAGGTATATGATTTTTTTTTAAAATCTCAGCAAGGTCTATGTCAGGAGCATAAACTCTATCTGCAGTAAAGTTTTTCTCTCTATTCAATATTGTATAGAGAATTTTCAAACCGAGATGACACATTCCAATTTCATAAAGGTCTGGAAAAGCAAAAGCAAAATTTAAAGTCTTATCTGAGATTCTCTTCCGTTTTGTATTTAGTTCATTATTTGAATATCTTCCCGGTTTTTTTACATAATATAAAAAATTGCTAATATCTACTTGTTGCACTATGTTCCTTATGCCAATTTTTATAATTTCTCTCTGTAGTAGATTTTTCAGATTTGATATATTTTGGTACAACATACCAGGGGCTTTGCTTATTTTCAAAAATATATTTTTGTAAAAATTCTCCTTCTTTATACTTAAATTTTATTTCTCCTATTGAAGTAGTATCAACGGGTGTTTCTTGTATTTTGGCAACATCCAATTCTTTTACATCTTTTTGTTCGGGTATTTGTTCTGATGAGTAATCTTTTGGCTTCTCAAAAATATTTCGTTGTAATTCACCCTTCTTGTTAAGGTAAAAACCAACTCCAAAAAGTATTGCCACAAAAAAGATTAATAACACAATTTGAAAGACAATTTTTGGTATAAGAACCTTTTTTTCATAATCTTTTTTCTTATCAACACTTGATCCAATAACTTTTTTCTCTGGTTTCTTTTTAGTATGCTTATCAAAAAGATTTAGGACTTCACTAGTATCAGCGCCAAGATATCTTGCATAATTTAAGATCGTTAATCTGGCATATGTTAAATCTGTGACATCTTGCATCCGGTCATCTTCAATGGCATCTAGAAAATGGATTTTAATTTTAGTGAATCTTGATATCTCTTCTAATGAAATATTTTTTTGTTCTCTAATCTTCTTTAAATATTTGCCAATAGTTTCATTTGGTATGGAAGAAAATTTTATTGTCATAATATTTTCATTTAATTTATTGATAAATAACAAGACCGATAAAACATCCTAATGTATTAAATATTAAATCTTTATAACTAAAATAATTACCTTTATTTTTTGAGTCATATATCTCTTTCATTAAACCATAGAATCCCGTCAAACTTATTGCAATAATTTTGCTTTTTCCTTTGTTCATTTGGCATACATTATTTAGAATTTCATAATGCCAACAAAAGAGAAATGTGGAAGATGCCAAATGGGAGAATTTATCTTTACTTAACCACAAATCGGGCTTTTGTTCATTAACTTTTCCAGATAATGGAAGATATAATAATAATATAAGAATAAAACAAACCAAAACAACTTTTCTTAACATATTACAAACTTATATTTTTCAACATTTCTGTCAAATAATGAATTATGCATTCTCTATCCAAATTGGATTTGTCCAGCAAAATTTATCTTTATCTGTATAAATTTCTACCCGAAAATAAGATTGATTATTATTTAATAAACTAATAGATTCATAAAATTTATAATTTGAAATTTTCCAACTTCTTTCATGTTTTTCTTTATTACCTTTTTTATTCCCAGAATAAACCAAAATTTTAGTGATATGTCCGAATTCATTAGATGATAATGCTTCAATTTTGCATACATAATTATCTGAATGTTTTGTAACTGCACCTATTTCATTGTCATTGATTGTGAAAATTGCAAATGGTCCATTAGAAACTATAATGCGATTCTTCTTAAATTCATTTATAAAATTTTCTGAAGTTATTTTTTTATCAGATTTGAAATATGTCTTAAAGTATCCAAAGATTTGACTTGAAGAAGCAAAAAGAGAAACAAATGGTATGCCAACCTCTCGCTTTATATTAAAATATCCATGTGCATCATTCCCGGCTAAAATTACGATCCTATATCCTTTTAATAAAAGTTTAATCCATTTCCTTTTTGCCTTTGCAATTGCCAATCTACTTGAACGATTTATTATTTGAAGGTATTGAATATTATTTTCTACAATATCTTTTTCAGTCCAACTTCCTCGTCTTAATAAAATATTTTGAATAGGATTATGAAAGTGTTCAAAAGTATGTGCAGAAATAATCAGAGCATTTTCATTAATCATTTTACAAGCCTTTGTTAATGGAAGAGTTGGTGTGTTATGAAACCATCTCTCAGCACTATCTCCAAATCCTTTTATGAAATCTTTATTATTGATAATCAAAAGATGGATATTTTTATTATGTGAATTTCCACAAGAAAGTTCTTCCCCATACAAAACAGGAAATTTTTCATTTGTTTGAATATTTTTAATAGTTTGCTTGAGTGTCTGCCATTTAGGTAATTCAGGACTATTCCTCATATAATTATCTTCTTCATCATCAAGGTCATAAGAATGGTCAGTAACGAAAAGCCAATCAATATCCATCCTCATTGATAACTGTACAGTAGATTTTATGTCAGCACCAAACTCAACTTGGTCTTCTGTAAAATTGGAATGGAAATGTGGCTCCCCAGCATACCAATCATGAAGAATGGGAATAGATTCTCTACTTAGAAAAATTTTTAATTCATTATGAAGACCTGGCAAATTATCATTTGTAATTATGAACTCTTTACTGTCTTTTATCCGAGTTATATAAAAGGTAACTGATACATCTGCGGTTTGTGAAACATCTATATTTGGAATTTCTAAAGTTATAATTTTACTAAAATATTTATCCTGCAACGAAAGATTTAATCTAATTTCTCTCTGAAAATTTATATTTTTTGATAAGATTGTTACAATAATTTGATTTAATAAAATCGGGAATTTATGAGCATCTTTAATTATAAGTAAAATTGGTATAGAAGATTTCTTGTTGATATTTACTCTATATGGACAATCAGCAATAATTTCTGGCAATCTTCTAAAATATAATGGATAGATAAATCCAAGATGATAATGAATCTCTGGATAGAGAATTATAGGTAAAAATTTTAACATATATTTTACTTAAGAACTGAAAATATTTATGATGTAAAAATTTCAAAAATGCCCAATAAATATTAAGGACAGAGAATCAACTAATTTTAGTTTTACAATTATAGTATGTAAAATTACTTATTTTATCAATGCAACAGGATAAACCTGTTGCTACCCACTTGCTGGCGGGTATCCCCAATTAAATTTGGGACGGGTTTATCCCGAATTGAGATAAAGAAAAGTGATTTTCAGATGAAACGTTCATGTCAACAAGCCGACACAAAGGAGTATGAAAATTATTAATAATATAAAAGGTTCAATTTTATGAATAAGATTTTGTTCGTGTCAGTTCGTGTTGTTCGTGGCTAAAAAAAGAGATTTTCAGATGAAAAATAAAAAACTGTCTTAAGGTAACCAGTTAATATCAACAACCCCTTCCATTCCTTCAACTGACCAGGTATTGGTTATGAAGTTATATACAATCTTGGCACCTGCTTTACCGAATTTACGATTCGTTGTAGCAAAAATTGTTGAGTCATTAAGGTTAAACTCAAAATATTTCTTATCATTAAGTTCATCAATATTCAACTGACTAATATCAAAAGCGTACTCTCCAAGTTCTTCAAAAAACTTTTCATTTTCATCCTGAATAAGTATAAATGTTGGGAAAATCTCTTCATTTATTTTCTTTTTCTTCTGATTATCAGCAATTGTAGGAAATACTAATATTACAATAATACCTACAAATAATATTACCATTAATACTTCAATAAGACTGACTTTACTCATTCTTTTTTCCTTTGCCATTCAACCTCCAATAAAATATTTCTTTTATATACAAAGGTAAGGTTGATAATATATCTTTACAAGCTTTTTGTGAATTTTATGGTTCATTTTAATTTATCTTAAATTTTTAAACTAATTTAAAAAATTGAAATATGATTGTCAAAATATTTCTTTTGTTGATGTAGTTTTGTTGTTGAAATTAATATTTTTTTTGACTTTGTCAGAACTTTAACATACAAAATATTGACAATAAAGTTCCGAGTTTTTGTTTTTACAAAAAGAAAATTGTAATTACTCAAAAGTTATGAACATAATTTAGGAGGACAGTTGATTTTAGAAAGATATTTTGAAAACAGACGAACAATTATTAATAATGCTTTAGATAGATACTTGGAATCTGAAGAGACATATCCATCAAAAATACATAAAGCAATGAGATACTCAATCTTTGCTGGCGGGAAAAGAATTAGACCTATTCTAATGATTGCAACTTATGAAATGTTAGTTAATCGTCGGGATAGTCGCACTATTCAAAAAGTACTACCTGTTGCATGTGCAATTGAAATGCTCCATACTGCCTCATTAGTTCATGATGACCTTCCTTTTATTGATAATGCTAATGAAAGAAGAGGAAAACCCAGCTGTCATAAAAAGTTTGGGAATGCAGTTGCAATTCTAACTGGAGACGCTTTGATTACCAAGGCATTCGAAACTGTATTAAAATTAAGAAATCACAAGAAAACCTTGCTGTGCTTGCAGATATTACTTGAAGCAGCTTCTACCCGTGGTATGATTGGTGGTCAGGTTGTTGATATTACTGCTTCTCAAAAAAGAGTAAAATTACATGTTCTTCGTGATATACATCTAAAAAAAACAGGTTCTTTACTTAGAGCTGCAGAACAGACAGCTTGTGTAATGGCAAATGCGAGCGAACCAATAACAAACGCTTTACGAGACTTTGCATTAAATATCGGTCTTGCTTATCAGGTTATTGATGACATATTGGATGAAGTGGGTGCTGATGAGTTATTAGAAAAAGAATCTGGAGAAGACCAACGGAATGAAAAGGTAACATATCCAACACTTCTTGGCATCGAGGAGTCTAAAAAACAAGCATTAAAACTTATTGACGATGCTAATAAAATTATAAAATATATGCCAAATAATGATGTCCTAATAGAAATATTGGAAACAATTAGAGATAGAATTCCGTAGTGAATATTACATCATATTTTAAAGTTATTCGCCCATTAAATTTTCTTTTTGTTATAATAGCAGTTCTTTTTGGAGCTATATATAAAGCTGATTATCTTCATTTTATTATTTCTATTTTGGCTGCTTTTTCTGCTGCACTAATTTCAGGTGGAGGGTATGTAATAAATGATTTTTTTGATAGAGATATTGATAAAATCAACAGACCAGAAAGACCTATTCCTAAGGGAATAATTTCACCCTTATCAGCTAAACGATACGCCCTTCTGCTTTTTATCGGAGGTATCGTTATCAGCATCTTTCTCCAAAATCTCTGGATGATTCTACTGGCTTCCTGTAATTCATTCCTCCTTTATCTTTATGCCTATAAAGGAAAGCGAATGGGATTTCTTGGAAATCTTTTAGTCGCTTTTGTTGCAGCTTCAACCTTCATCTATGGCGGCTTGGCAAATGATAATGTGAGAAATTCATTCTTTGTGTTTGGCTGTGCACTTTTCTATACAGTTATTAGGGAATTGGTCAAGGATTTAGAAGATGTTGATGGAGACAAAAAGATTGGTGCTCAAACCGTGCCTATTGTTTTTGGGGAGAAGATTACACTTGCATTTGCATTCCTATCTTGGGTGTTCCTTACAATTCTGACCATATTGGGATTTCATACCTTTTATGAATTCCCTATTTTTATTCTGATAATCGTTTTGTGTGATACTTATCTTCTGGTAAATTTGATAGTTTTGTTTTTAAGAATGAGTAAAAAAGGTACGGCAATATCTGAAAAACTTATGAAAATAGATATGCTACTATGTTTGATTTTACTTTTAGTTGGGCAATGAATTAAGCTGCAGTAGCAGTCAGCAGAAGCAGTGACAAAACTTAATAATAATGAGATCTGCAGAATAAGGTTTTTTTACCTCACCTCAATCCTC
>JAGMCF010000248.1 GCA_023129415.1 Candidatus Cloacimonadota bacterium | reverse complement strand
AATCTCTAAAAAAGAAAACTAAACCATATTTGCTATTTTGCATATCTCATTTTTAACTATATTTTATATGAAAAATTTAGAATTTTTTTTCAAAATAAAAGGTTAATTTATGAACATTAGGATCAAATCCAAAATGAAATTTTCCAAAAGAATTGGAATTTTTTGATGATATTTTCTTGTTATAGCTATGAGCAGAACGGACGGCTTTAATCATACTTATAACTCTATTCATAATCATCGCACCAATAGTGAATTTAGCCATTATCTTAAATTTGTTTTTCTCTCGTCTTAGTTCGCCATATCTATACCAAATATCTTTTGATTCCCATTCCCAGGCTTCATCGTTGACATAAAGATGTTTTCCACGAAACTCCTCATATTCTTCTATAGTCCAACTCCAATAATAAAGTCCATATCTTGCATAAATTTCTACATTGTTATTATATTCTTCACTGGAATAATAATGTTGAAGATGGCGGTAGTATTCATCACTACATTTTGTTGAATTACTTCCAGAATATGCAGAAGCATACTTTTTGTAGTCTCTTTCTGCCCATTTAGCTTCTTCCAAAAAACCAAAATATCCGAGCCAGAGTATAGTCTCAGATGCAAGACTTATAAAACCAGAGGTTTTATTCTTTGAATAAAATTCTCCTGCACCCGGAACTAATACAGATAAAAAAGCAGATTTTGTTTTTGACTTGAACTGTTGTGCAGAAAGGGTAGAGCACAATAAAAAAATTATTGTTAATATTACTGAAATTCTCTTTTTCATTTCGCAACCCCGATTTTAACCAATCTCTTCTGTTCACCAACCTTAACAATTGCAAAGTAAATACCAGAAGCAATCTTATCAATATTCCAAACATATTCATTGTTTCTATCTGCTTGTATTTCTATCTCATCCTTAAAAAGTAATTTTGCTGATAATGTATATATCCTACAACTTGAGTAAGCATTTTCAGGAGAATTTATTCTGATTCTCACTTCTCCTTTTTCAGCAGGATTTGGGAATGCAATAATTTTTAGATATTCTGTTGAGTCTGGTTTTCCTTGTGTTATTGCATTTAGACAACCCCATCTTTCTGGTCCATTTTTGTAGCCATTCCAGTAAATTTCAGATTCCTCGACAGCTTGATTATCAAACGAGAAAATTTTTATTATTGAGTCTGATACTGGAAAATAAATATATGTTGAATTGTCTTCCTGACTCATATATGGAGATGATTTTGAATATCCTAACGAGAAGCTATATTCAGGCACTATTTCGCAATCTTCAGAAATAGCTTGCGTCCAATTGGATGCGGTTGGCAGAAAGATAGATATATTATCCGGAAGTAATGATTTTCCAATTATTGGTGAAACTGATGATGAATAATTAACTGCATTGGGCTTTATAGGAAATTTTTCTATTAATGCACCATTGGGTTGAATTGCATAAATTGTATTATCTGCTGTAAATACAATATCATGAATACCATCATTATTTACATCACCGAGAGCAATATTAGAAATTTCATTAAAATTGTAGTTTTCACCAATAAAAATTTTCTTAAGTTCATTTTCTTCAATCTTGAAAATAGAACCAATTTCATCCTGAAGGTAAATGATTTGAGTTGAATCTTTATTTTCAATTACGGGATAAAAACAACCAAAATTTGTTGGAATAGAAAATTCTGAAACAGGCGATAATGTTGTGTCATAAACTGCAATGATGTTAGGTTTGTTTAAAACTATAATCTTTTTTCGTGAGTTATTATAAGCAATTTTAGGATAATTTGCTTCTTCATTTTTATAAGATAGTAAACGATCATTTTCTATCCTGAATATTGTAAGGGAATCTTCTGTTGGGACTAATATTTTTTCTTCTGATAGACCTATAGGAGAATCAGATATTATACCTTCTGTATTTGTGCCAAATGAACTTAATGGTGGGTAATTAGTTAGATTAAAATTTACTAATGCAATTGAATCATCAAATGCAACTATGATAAAATTATCTGTTTCCCTTTTTAATAAAGAGATGGGTTGAGATATTCTTTTATTAAAATAATAAGTGAAATCTCCAAAAATATCATTGTTCACATAAAGCACTGAGTCTGATGCAAAAGCAATATTCTTTGTGTAAATTATTGTTTCGTCTATAAAAAATAAAATCTCATTCTCAGGATTAAATTTATTTTCAGGTATAATGGAAACAATATCGTCATATAATTGATATTGGAATGTAAAATTCATAGTGGTTCCATAATTACTAATATTAAGAATTTCAATTAAAGAGTTTATACCTTCATTAGTGAAAGAATTTGGTTTTGTTGAAGGTCCAAAATGATAATTATGAAATCTATTGGTATCAGTTGGAGTCCAGAAACCGGGTTTTGTTTTGAAAAAAGGATCGTATGCACATCCTACTGAATAATATGAGTTAGGATTTCCAATATCCCAGATACCATCTGCTTCAACCATTCGGACACCTCTTCGGCGGGTTCTTCCATTTACAGTATTAGACTCAAATCTGCTGTATGGCTCGCCATCAATATATACAACCTCATCATAAATTACATAGTCATCAATATGCCATATACAAAGTCCTCCATTTGTCTCAGCTTCAAGATATGGATCATAAGTAGGTAGGAAATAATCATATTCATAGCTGATATCTTCAGTCCCATGTTTTGCTGGATACAGTGGAACTCGTATTACAAAGTTTGTATCCTGCCAACATAATATATCTGGAGGACCATGTGGGTCTAAATCAGTCTCGCGGTTTTCTAAGAGGAAATATTCTTTATCATTGATTGAAATTTTGATAAATTGAGGATTTGAAGCATAAGGCAATTCAGCAGCATCAATTGAAATATCTCCGGGAGATGCTAATACAATACATTTACCGGATGAAATAAATTCATCTCCCCAAACAAGCATTCTTGACCAGGCTGATGGTAAAGTCGGTAGTACTCCCTCTATGTTAATATATTGAGTTCGGGCTGTATCGAGAATTGTAGCAGTGCCGAATCCACCATAATCCATAATATCCCACAAACCAGCACCATGACCCCAGGTTACAGTATTATATAAATCCACAAATCCAAGACTGTGTCCAAACTCATGAAACAATTCTCCGTTTATTGCACCACAGCCATTTAGCCCACTACCACTAATATAAAAATCTTGTGAAATGGTTTCTGGAATTATTGCAGCACTTTCAACAAAGTAAGTGCTATCGTTAACTGGTATAAAGTTTTCCTCTTTGTCAAAGTGGATGAACATTCCAGGAAGGTCACAAGGAGTATCCCAGAATACATCATGCTGCCAATCCGAACCTGCATGAATGATTATAATATGATTATATGCTGAAAAGTTTATATCAAGCGTATTAGGAAAATTGGTTGTATCAGCTGTAGTAATAGCATCTCGGAAGAATTCAAAAAACCTCTCAGTTTTTAAATCCCAATCCTCAGTATCAGGATTGTAATAAGCCATCTTGTGAGGAAGATGATATGCAGTATCTGCTTGATGAGGAAAGATCTTGAAATCAAAATTGACGGGGCTTATTGACTCAAATGAGTTCAAAACACCCAAACTTGCAGTCTGATAATAGTATTGCATTGCAACTATACATTGATGAAAATATGTGGAATCATGAGGAGGAGAACCAATTGTTTGTATAGAATCTTTTACACCATCAACTTCAAAATAGTCATAATAACCAAAATCGAATTTGCCATTTCCGGTTGTTTTTGGGTCATCATCTATCTCTCTAACAAAATCAACAAGTAACACAAGAAGATTAACTTCATAATCTTTTCCTGTTTTTCTATAAATCTCATCTGGTTTGGGGAATTTTTGAAATCTTTCTCTATAAATATTTGGTAATGATTTAATCTGCCTTGATTTTTCCCTCGTATAAGGATATTCTTTTTTAATAATTTTGATATTATTAGTTTTGCATATAATCAAAACGGGAAAGATAAAAAGAATTATTGAAAATATTATTATTGAGTTTTTTAAAGATACACTTTTTGTGTTAATATTCAATCTCCAATAAAACCGTATTATATAATTACATTATCAAGATTTTCGAAACAGGACAATATTTGTGAAAAAGGGATTATTGAATATTTATTAAGGTTATGCAATTAGAATTTTACTCCAAGAGAGAATGTTTTATTATTATCTGTAAGTTCACCAGCCTCTTGAAGAGCAAAATCAAATGAAATTTCTTTTCCTTTGGAAAATTCATAGCTTAAGCCACCTCCAAATGAGATACCTTTAATATGACCTGCTTTATCATAAACATAACCAACACGCAACGAGATAAGATTATAGTATTTGTATTCAATCCCGATATTTTCTATCATAGTATCAAGCTCATATTGAAAATCATCATCATATAAGGAAGTGAACCATCTTTTCCATAAAGGATCATCCGGATTAACAAGCATTTTATTAATATCTACTGAAGCAATCAACTTATTGTATTTTGAATCAAGAATTTTGTATGAAAATCCAAGCCTTAGATTTAAAGGCATTGGTTGGCTGGTTTCTGAATTAGCATAAGTCATATCCGGACCAAAATTTTGCAGATTCACTCCAAAAGAAAGTTTAGGTATGATGAAGTTTCTTTTTAATACTCCCAGATCAATTACGAATGTATATCCTACACCCTCTCCTGTCATTTCAAGGCCTTCTATTAAAGGACACAATCCGCTGATTATACCTTTAAGATTTATACCTAATCCTAAGTCTCGACGAATTTCAGTTCCATAGGAAGCTCCAACTGCAATTTCATAACTTGTAAATTTTTCTAATTCTTTTCCTTCAACATCAAAAGCAGCCTGTTCACCATAAGTCAAATAAGTAATATTTAAACCAAATGTCCCAATCCCTTCCAAATATTGGGCATAACCGAGATATTCATAATATATATCATCAATAACATCGCCAAACCAATTTGTATGCATTAAATCAATATCAGAGCTTTTAATAAAAGCGAGTCCGCCAGGATTCCACCACGAAGCAATTCCTCCTTCTGCTATTGAAACATAAGAGTGACCCATTCCTCCAGGACGAGAGCCTGGTTCAATAAGAAGGAATATGCAAGTTGCTTCTGATAAAGAATAAGCTGGCATTGCAGAAATGAGTATTAAGCTTATAAATAATCCCAAAGATAGGATTAGTTTACTTTTTCTATTCATTTTTTAATCTCCTTAGAAATTTTTTGTAATTTAAATAAATTTATCTACTTCTATAACATGAAGCAGATTAGCGCAAGGAACGCAATTTTATGGTTATATAGCAAGATACAATATAATTACTCCTAAATTTTGCATTTCTAATGCCGAAGGCCGGACTCGAACCGGCATACCGTAAAACGGTGCTGGATTTTGAGTCCAGTGCGTCTGCCAATTTCGCCACTTCGGCTAAAACAATAAAATAATTCATTAATATTTAATGTCAATTTTTTCTTCGTTTCGTTAAAGAAAAATTTTTTTAGCCAATTAGAAAATACAACTCTTCGGTATTTCTAGTTGAAATAAAAAAGGAATATGGGTTTAGTCGTATAGGAATGATAAGGAGAGAGAAAAATAAGTTCAATAGCATACAGCCCATATATCCATAGCGGGGTAAACCGCAAAGATTAAAGATTTCCCGATAAATACGGGATCCCGATTCATCCTTAGTCCCGATAATATCGTGACGGAGAATGGATAAATCGGGAAAAGGTAAAAGATTAAAATTCTATCCCCAATTAAATTGGGGACAAAATCTAAATTTCGATCCCGACATGTCGGGAAAAAAGATTTCATTTATAATACTATATATACATATTTCCATATATCCCTATTTCCTTATATCCCTCACTTCCCTTGTTCAATAGAATTTCCACTATTTTTACTGAATAACCGAAAATATTTTCTAACGGGGCTGATGAGATTTGATTTGCTCTTGATTATCTGAATGACTCAGGCTATCCTCAGGTTCACCAATTTCCTTTATAAAATTAGATATTTTATTCCGAAGCAGTTCCTGTTTTTCTTCATCTTTTTCATTATTAAGCATTATCTGGTAAATATCAATAACTTCGTTATATAATCCAAGTTTTTCATAAATCCTTGCAAGCATTTTGTAGTATTCATTCCTTTCATCAGGATGAGTTAATTGAATAGTTGAATTTAATGTATTTATAGCCAGAAGGAAATTATTCCCTTCTAATAATCCATCAATGAGAAGTTGATATGCTGGGATTTTTAGTATAGATTCAGGAAAATTTTGAATAAGATTATGTATATTTTTAGTAGCATTCTTCCAATCCTTTTGTTTATGGTAAATCGAAGATAATTGAAAATACACAGAATCCAACCAACTAACTTCGGGCTGCATATTAATTATTTTTTTGTATTCGTTGATTGATTCAGTATATTTTCCGATTTTGAAATAATAATTTCCTAATTCAAACCTGAGGTCTGGACAGAGCTTACTTTGCGGATACTTTTCAAAGAAATTTTGAAATATATCTGTTGGATATTCATATAGTCCGAGATAGTAATTACATCGTTCTATCTGGAAAAAGGCATAATCTTTTATTTTCAAATCTATATTATGATAAATAAAATTTTGATAAAGAAGCTTTGCTTTTGAGTAATCCTTTCTTGAGAAATGTATATCTCCCATTTGTTTTAAAGCCACAATTCCTGGTTTCGAAAATGGAAATCTATTATTGAGTTCAGCAAAAATTGTATAAGCCATTTCAGTAAAACCCAGCTTTAAATAGGATTCAGCAATATTGAAAAGAGCATACGAAGAGAGGGAATCACTTGGGTAATTATTTAGGAATTCTTCAAAATATGCGATAGATTCATAATAATCTTCATTTTGGTGGAACATCTTACCAGAAAAATATAAAAAAAGACTATCCCCTTTTATCTCTCCTTTTTGGAAAATAAATAAAGAATCTAATGAGATTGGTTTTATCTCTAATTCACTACTCCATAATTGAATGGAAAATAATATCAATATTATAAATAAGATGAAATTTTTCATCTGAAAATAGCTTTTCTTTATCTCAATTCGGGATAAACCCGAGTCTACCCGCCAGCTCCGAAAGCCCGATATATCGGTGATACATCGGGAGGACTGGCGGGTAGCAACAGGTTTATCCTGTTGCTGCTTCTTTAAGCCACCTGAAATTTTCATTCTCCTTTGTGCCCCGATTTTTTCGGGACATGTATGTTTCATCTGAAAATACCTTGCCACAGAGACACAGAGATAATTTCTATTTTCCCGATTTTAATCGGGATCCCGTTTAACGGGACTTTTTTGATTATCCTTTGTTTCAGTCTCTATATATAATTTTCATGCTCCTTTGTGACAACCTGCTGGCATGTATGTTTCATATATAAGTTATTATTAAGATAGATTTACTGAAACGATTTTTGAAATCCCACTTTCTTCCATTGTAATTCCATATAGATAATCAACAGCTTCTACAGTTCGTTTGTTATGTGTAATAATGATAAATTGAGTATTTTCTGAAAACTTATTTAGAAGATGAAGAAAACGATTAATATTTGCATCATCCAGCGGAGCATCAATCTCGTCAAGAACGCAGAATGGACTGGGTTTTACAAGATATATTGAGAACATTAAAGCAATTGCAGTTAGTGCCTTTTCTCCAGTGGAGAGCAGATTAATGTTTGTTATTTTCTTCCCTCTGGGACTGGCAAAGATTTCAATTTTTGAATCCAATGGATGAGACATATCTTCCAAACGGACAATACCTCTACCACCATTGAAAACTTCTTTAAATATTATTTCAAAATTTTCCTTAATTTGACTGAATGTTTTCAGAAACATCTTTTCTGCAGTAATATTTAATTGAGAAATAGCTTGCTGGAGATTGTTTTGAGATTGAATTAAATCTTCCATTTGGTCATTCAGGAATTTTAATCGTTTTTTTTGAGTAGCATAATCCTCAATTGCAGCTAAATTTATTGGTCCTAAATTATCAAGTGATTTTTGGTTTTTTGCCATTTCTCTATTTAAATCACTTGAATCTAAATCTACATAATCCTCTGCATCATCGTGTGTAAGGTCATGATGAAAATGAGAAATAACATCCTCTTTGATATGTTCTAAATTTAGTTTTGCTTCCTGGATTTTCAGTTCAATATTATTTTTATCTTCTGTGAAAATATCCTTTTTAAATTCAAGTTCATGCATAGTTAATTTAAGTTTATCTATCTCACCACGAAGGATATGAAATTTATTTTCTGTCTTAATAGCTTTTGCTTTAAATTTGTTCAGTTTTTCAATCTCGGAGCGGAATTTACTTTCTAATTCGTCAGTTGATTTTTCTAAATTTGCAATTTCTACCTTTTTAGGAGTAATAGTTACTTTTAGTTTTTTTAATTGATTTGTATTTTCATTTACAATTAATTTATTTTTTCTGATATTCTCTGAAATAAAATAAACATCCTTTTCTAACTTTGCAATTTCTATGTTTGCTTTTTGGAGAGTATGTTCTATTTCATACCTTTGGTTTCTTAAAAATTGTAGTTCTTTACGAAGTACATCTTGTTTATCTATTAAATCATCAATATTACTTTTCATGCCTGAGGCAGATCCTCCTTGGAGGACAGGAAGTTCGGTTAATAGTTTTTCAATTTCTGCTTGACGATTTTCAAGATCTATTAAATCCTTTTGTGTTTTAGTAAGGATATATTTAGATTCAGTTTGTAAATCCATAAGATTATCAAGTTGAAAAGCATGCTGTAATTTTTCTTTCCTTTCTTCTTCTAAAGTAGCTTCGAAGTCTTTAATTTCATTTGATAGAATTATAAGTTCTTCATTTTTCTGTTTTTTATCAGATGATAAATTCTTAAGTTTTTTATTCAAATCATCCAGCAAAATAGATTCTTTCTGAATATCATCTTGAATTTTTTTAATTGTTTTTTTTCTTGATAAAAGCCCTTCTACAGAAGACTTATGCCAATTAGTTTTGACGACTCCAAAACTGCTGAATATTTCACCATCTTCAGAAATGAAATGTATTTCATTTGGTGAATCAAAATTTTCAAAAGCTAATCTTTTTGCAGTTTTCCTATCCGGGACAATGTAAATATTTTCAAATATTTTTGGATTTATGTTTGAATTATTGATTTTAATTAAATCTGTTAATGGTATTGCAGAATCAAACCAATTAGGTCCAGGATTTTGTCCATTTATTTTATAATTTAAAATATTTTCAACAACTATATTTGAGTTGAGACCTTCTTTTTCTAATAAGGAAAGTACTTCATCAATATCATTTTCGTGACAGATTGCAGATGAGATGAGATTTTTTAATGTGGTCTCAATAATAGAAATATATTTGTCATTAATCTCAATTTTATCACTCAAAATAGAAATGTTTTTTTCATCTGAGAAGTATTCAAGAATTTTTTTAGTTCCTTCCTCATAACCAATCAAACTATTTTCCCAATCAATAAGCTGCTGCATCTCTTTCTTAAAAGTTTTAATCTGCAATTCAGAATTTTGAATTTGTTTTAATAATTTGTTTTCTAAATTAGTCAACTCTTGAATTTTTAATTCAATTTGGGATTTTTTTTCAACAAGTGTTTTTAACTTTTCAGTATGTATTTTCTCAGATTTTTGACTTTTATCTATTAATTTTGATAAGTTCTCGATTTTGATTTGAAATTCACCAACCCTTTTTTGAAGAATATCCTTTTGTTCTGATATTACATTACTTTTTGTGCTAATTTCAGATTTTTCAGCTAAAAGTTCTTTTTGTTTACTTGTAATTTTATTAATTTTATCACTTAGTTCTTCAAGCATTGTATTTTGATTGGTAATTTTATTTACAATATTGGATAACTTGTTATCCAGGATTTGAGCATTATTTTTTTGATTAGCAAGTTTTCCTTTGCATATTTTGGAGGTTTGAATATCCTTTTCCAAATTTTCTTTTGCTGATACATCCTGGCTTTCAATTTTTTTGATATTTCTAATATTTTCTGAAAGAACTGACTTACTGTTTGCTATCTGCTGACGATTTAGTAAAATCTCTTTTTCGTAGTTATTAATTTTTGTTTCAATATCTCTTAGTTGGTTTTGCTCTTCTTTTAGTCTCATTTCAAGGTTTAATAATTCATCGTTTTTTTGATTAAAAATTTTGGTTGATTTTGATAGATTTTTTATGATTTTAGTTAATTTTTCCTCAATGTTTATAAATTCGTTATTCAATTGCTTAAGTTGCTTTTGTAGATCAAAGAATTTTATTCCTTCAAGCTGAATCAGTATTTTGTTGATTTTTTGCTTTAGATTTTGATATTTTTTCGCTATTCCAACTTGATGACGAAGAGTATTAACTTGATGTTTTACCTCAACTATTATATCTTCAAGACGAATTAGGTCACTCTTGATTGATTTGAGTTTATTTTCACTTGCTTTTTGACTTTGATTGTATTTCATTATTCCTGCAGCTTCTTCAAACAGGTATCTTCTTTCGTCATCATTACTGCTGAGTAGTTCATCGATCATTGATTGTTCCATAAATGAGTATGCTCTTCTTCCCATTCCAGTATCATAGAATAGATTCAAAATATCTTTTAAACGACAGGAATTGTTGTTGATCTTAAACTGACTTTCTCCATCTCGATATACTTTTCTTGTTATTTTTACTTCTTCAAATTCAATAGGTAGGATTTTTTTGTCATTATCTATGATTATTGAAACTTCAGTGAAGCTATGTGGCGCACGTTTTCTTGTTCCTTTGAATATAACATCTTTCATTGAATTTCCGCGTAACTTTCTTGGATTTTGTTCTCCAAGAACCCAATGAATTGCATCTGAAATATTTGATTTGCCACATCCATTTGGTCCGACAATTCCAGTTATTCCCTTTGAGAAACTGAATTTTGTTGTATCTACAAAGGACTTAAATCCTGTAAGTTCTAATTGCGATAGCTTCAAACTTTCTCCAATGAAATATTAATCCACAAAGACACTCCCGTTCTCCGTAGTCCCGATATAATCGGGACGAAGGGTGAAGAGCACACAGAGATTTTTTTGTTATCTATTATTTCTCTGCGTTCTCTGCGGTTAAATCTTAAAATCCTGCTTCTATCCCAAAATGTAAAGTTCCATCAAGAGGATTCGTCCATTTTCCATCCTGATATCCAATTCCATAATCAATCTTTAAGATTCCTATTCTACTTTTCAATCGAACTCCAATGCCACATCCTACAAGATTTTTATTCTGTTTGCTGTAAGCATAATCAATAAAAGCAAAAACTCGCGAATCTCTTGAAAGAATATACCGATATTCTATATTGAATACACAGAATTTGTCTGAGGTGAATTGGTTGTCAATAAAACCCCGCAGATTATCATATCCACCAAAATTGTATAAATCAAAAGTAGAAAGGGTATCTTGAGAAGTATAGAGTAAATTTGTTCGACCTCTCAAAGATAAAATATTACTTTTGCTCTTATTAATCGGTATATTGCATTGTATATCTGCAGAAATTTCTTGATGATAAGATTTCTTGCTTTTCCAATTAATTGTATATGATATTGATGAAAAATAGCCAGTTCTCGGGTTTGCCGGAAAGTCTAATTTATCTTTAGTCCATTCTACTCCAATTCCCTTTCTGTTTATCCGTATTGCATTTTGCAGACTGCTTTTTGTAAGAAATTTTACACCAATTTTATCATAACTGGTCATTAAAAAATTTGTCTTTAATTGAAAATCAGAATTAACATAAATTGTATCAATGCTTTTTCTTTTGAATGATAGTTCTGTAGAAATTTGCTGATTGAGGATAAAAGGTTCTTTATATGAGATAAAGAATTCAGAGGAATTTTTTTTCAATTTCTTCCAAGAAAGATTAATTTCCCTATCTGTTCCTAAAATGTTAAGAAAAGTAAAATCAATGTATCCAGTGAGTTTTTCAAGAAATGTTACATCTTCTTTTGAGGATGCAAGACCCAATACTCCTTGAAAATGATTCATCCGTTTTTCTTTTATTGTGATTAGCAATTCTTTCTTGTTTAGAGGAACAATCTCAGCATCAGAAATGTATTTCTTATGAATCAAATTCCGTTTTGCTGATTCTATTCTTGAGTTTCTATAAATCTCATTCTCTTCAAAATTTGTAATAAGTTTTAGTGTCTTATCTTTAGTAATTTCATTCCCTTTGAAAATCAGCTCAGATATTCTAACAAAATCATTTTCTATAATTCTGCATAGGACAGATATTTTTTCATTATTTATTGATAGACTGTCTATTGCAACTTCACAAAATGGATAACCTCTCTCTCCATAAGCATCAACAATGGATTTCAAATCTGCATTTAGCTTTTCAATTGAGAAGGGCTGACCGGATTTTGTAGAAATCATCTTTTTCAATTTATCATTTGAAAAGTACCGATTGCCAGAGAAGTTAATATCTGATACTATAAGCTTATTGTTTTCAAGGATTTCAATTTTTATGTTTACATATTCTCCAGATTCATCGGGTATTACTTCTGGTGGAAGTATTTGAGTTAGATAAAATCCTTTATTTTTATAGAGTTGGAGTATATTACTGAGATTGTTATTAAGTTCCAGATATGAGAACTCATCTCCTTCCTTTATTCTTAATGATTTAAGAATTTCTACTTGAGTGAAGTGATTATTCCCTGTGATTTTGATGGATTTGATTTTGAGGGGTTGGGCGTTTGATAAAGGGGAAAAAAGAAGTAAAAATAGGAATAAAAAAGTAACAATGGATATAATTACAAGCAGATTTTTATAATACATATAAATAATGAAGTTTGTGGTTGTTAAAATTCTTTTAAGTATCAAGTATAATTGATAAGTATATTTTCTATTAATTTTGTAAAATCTTTGTAGTTAATTATTTTTGTGTTGCCAAATACTTTTAGAATTAATAAATCTTCATCTCCTGTTATTAGAAAATCTACTTCTCCATCTTTTACGGTTGATAGTAAGTAATTGTCCTTTGGGTCCCTACAAATCGTAATATTTGACTTAATCTCAATTTCCTTTGATACTTCTTCAATAAGATCAAGAAATTCTTCAATCTGTCCTTTTGAAAAATATTTGTTGAACTTTGGTCTATTCAATACTTCTATCAATTCTTCAAGTTGATTTTTGCTGAAGATAACCTTTACTATATGTTTATCCAGAAGCTCTAATAGACCTTGTATGTGTTTACCGATAAGGAATGAAATCCAGATATTGGTATCTATGATAACTCTAAATTGTTTATTTTCTTTTTTCATATCTTTGCGTTCTAACAGCTTCTACTTCTTTTGTAATCTCATCGAGGGGCAGTTCATTAGTTTTCAATGAATCCAAGAGCTTTTTGAATCTCTTTTTAAATGTGCTTTCTTTAAGTTCTTTTAAAATATTAACTCTCTCTTCATATTTTAACTGTCTAATCAGGCTGATGATTTGTTGGTAATTAAGCTGTATATTATAAGTATTCTGTTTCATTTTATTTTCCTTCATTTTTTTGCGTTTAAAAAAACCTTTTAATTTTTAGCAAGTATTTTCTTTTTTACTTATCAATTTCATCCCACTCATTTTTATCTTTTGAGTATAAATCCTTATATTTAATCATATCTCCATTTTCATTATGCAGTTGACTACATATTGGGCATTCATAGACAGTGATTCCGTTAATTTCCGTTTTTATGAGTATCGCTGTGCAGACTTGACAGGATAATGGTTCTTTCATAGGTTTAAAAGTATTAAACTATTTCATATTTATTTTTAAATCATTTTTTGAATAACCAAAAACTGAAATGGTTTTATAGCATAAATCTACAATAGCATTTGCACTTCGACAAGTTTCAACGTAAATGTTAGTATTATTAATTTTTGCTGGTCTTATTAATTCATTCCCATTTTTTGTGAAGTATGGTCGCTTACGACCAACAAGTGATAAAACATTTTCAAATTCTTTTTTATGAGTAGAAACAAGAACATCACATAAAGTAATTAAAATATCTATCCAAAAACGAACCTCATATTTAGTGTTTCTGAATATAAAAGAAGAGACAAATTTTTTGGTATAACCAATATTTGTATTTTTAAATTGTTTTTTTATTTTTTCAATTTTTGGATAGAAAATTGGCTTTTGAACTTGTAATTCCGATATAATTAAATTACTTTTATTTTTTGTAAGAAAATTTTCTATTTGTTCATCAGTTGCTTTATATCCGCAAAGTTTCTCCGTTGTTTCATTTAATAAGTCAACCAGAAGTCCATCAGGTTCAGAAATTATCTTATTCCAAGCTTTTTTAATAGTTGATTGAACGATGTTTTTCTTTTTCTGGCTTGTGTAAATTGCTTCTGCATTTGTTATAGCCTGTCTAGATGAAACATTTTCTTTAGAAATGAAATCAATAAATCTATCAGCAACATTTTCAGATTCTTGTTGAAGTAAGTCTATCGAGTAGAATTTTCTTTGTTCCCAACTACCCTCATTTAATGGAAGATAAAACCACCAGGTAATACCACTAGTTAAAACTGCCAGTTTAACACCTTCCTGAAATGAATAATTGAGCAACTGGGCTTGATGATTTTCTAAATCTTCACTAATTTTTTTTACTTCTATGAAAACCTTGTTGCTATTATTAATTCTCAAAGAATAATCAACTCTTTTAGAACCTACGGAATACTCTGGTTTTACTTCATCAATATTAAAAGTATCCCAACCGAGCAAATTAAGTATTCTTAATACTACTGCTGCTTTTGTAGCAGCTTCATCAAATGTTTCAATCCTTCTATCAGATTTTATACTTTCAATAAAAAGTATTATTTCGTTTTTCATCGTTCCTCCAAATTTAATAAAAATATGTTATTGTTCAATCAACATAACCAAATAGGCATATAAGTAATCTTATCTTCTTGAGCAAATTTTCCATCGTATAAGATATAACCCTTTTTAATTTCGGGGTATTCAAAAATAAATTCTTTTAGATTTTTTATATTAACTCTTTTGGTTTTTACTTCAATTGGAATCAATTCAGTTCCTTTTTCAATAATGAAGTCAATTTCTTTATTGTTCTTGGTTCGCCAGAAATAGAGTTTTGAGCCAGAATTGACCTTTTTAGATAACTCACAACAAATATGATTTTCAAGATAATTTTTAAATATATTTGAAAAAAGTCATAACTTTTTTGAAATCCATTTAAAAAAAGTCCGAACTATTTTTAAAAATCTTACGATTAATGTCCTATAATTTATTACTTCAAAACAGTCATCACAATCGCGACTCCGATATATCAGAGTGTTACAATCTTAATACTTATACAACACAGTAAACGAGAACTTCTTTTTCTGTTCTGCAGGAACTTGTATATTGAATTGGATGGTGAAAGCATCTTTCTTTTCATATTCTTCATCTGATTCTTCAATTTTCCAATTTCTTCCCAATCTTTTGATTGCTTCAATTACAACATCTTCTTCTTTTCTGTTTCGCAGTTCAATCTCATAAGTTTCTCGTCTGGTATTTTTTGTTGGTCTTTCGCTGAGTGTGGTAGTAAATTTTCCTTTTATGTCAAAAGCAGTTCCAACCTTGAGTTCAACCTCTTCGTTTTTGGGTGTGTGGTTAATGTTGTCTGCACCAATGAATTCTTCTTCATCTTCAGATTCTTTTTTGAATATCCTGATTTTACCTTTTGGTAAAGGAATGCCAAGTCCATATTCTTCTTCATTTTTGAATTTTATTAATACATTAACATCACCAGAGGAATTACAGTTATAGCGGAAAATCTTCTCAACAGTTACATCAGTTGGGTCAAATAAAGAGATTTGCTTTTGCTGATTATTATTAATATCTATCTTACGATTTTTCACAGTATAAAGATGATATTCGAAGAATTCTTTTTCCACGATTTCAGGAACACCCAAACCTTTTGCTTCAACAAGCATTAAATCTCTATCACCATACATTTTTTTTTGATCCGGAGCAAGATGAACATCCCCAGCCATAAGTTTCAAGTCAACCTGCTTATATGCTTTTCCAGACCTATTGTCCAATGAAATCCAGGAAGAAAGATTCAAACTTTTCTCATTTGGTGATAAAACAGCAACATATTGTGCGTCCCAGGAAATATTTCTTGTGATATAACTTAATTTGGTTTCACAGTCACCACTTTTATTTGAAATTAATTCCCAATTCAATGTTGGTTTTGTGTAGAAATTTTCTGGCATTTTTTCAAGATTAATATTCTGAATCTCTCCACAATGAATCATATTGATTCCCTTATCCTCTCGTCTTTGAATAACTATGTTTTCATGATCAAATGATTTCAGAATTCCAGAGAAAAGGTCACCATTTTTGACAACAATTTCAATCTCTTTATCAAGGTATTTGTTGAGTATTTTCTGAGTATTTGCTAAGTCGTATTCAAAGTTTTGTAATGCGATGACAATTTTATCAGACTTTTTTACAGGAGTTAAATGCACAGATGTTGGCTCAATTGCAGAAGGAATATCTGAGAAACTATAAAGATTTTCACCTTTTTGAAGTGGTATTGTTAAGTTTGTTCTAACTGTTGCAAAGTTTTGATTGTAAACTGTTATGCTTGTTTGACTAAATATACTTGGACTTGCCAATAAAACGAAGCTTATTAGCAAGATTGTTGTTTTGGTAAATATTTTCATCATTCCTCACTTTCTTTTCGATTATTTTTTTACTCACAGACCTGCCCGCCGCTTTGCTTTGGCAGGCGGGAACACAGAGTTACAAAGATAATTTTATAAATTATATCAGTGTTAATCAGCCTCACCCCGTTAAATAACTTAAAATAATCCTGTATGTGAATTACTAAAATGATTCTATTTAACGGGGTAAATCTGTGTTTTTCTGCGTGCTATCCTTTAATATTGATTTTATTTTTGATACTATCATATCAATTGCAATTGGATTAAGTCCTCCTTCTGGCACGATAATATCAGCATATTTTTTAGAGGGCTCAACAAATTCCAGATGCATTGGCCTAACTGTATCTACATATTGACTATAAACTGACTCAAAGGTTCGTCCTCTTTCATTGATATCCCGCTTGAGTCTTCTTAATATTCTTATATCTGAATCAGTGTCAACAAAGATTTTTATATCCAATAAATTTTGCAGTTCCTTATTTTCAAAGAGAAGAATTCCTTCTAAAATTATCACTTTGTGGGGTTCAACAAGTACAGTTTCTTTTTTTCTAAGATGGGTTTTGAAATCATATACAGGCATTTTGACAGACTGATTATTTTTTAAAGTTCTAATATGTTGTATAAGTAATTTCGTATCAAATGCATAAGGATGGTCAAAGTTTATTTTATTTCTCTCATCAAACGGAAGCTCATCATGAGATTTGTAATATGCATCCTGTTTGATTACAACAATATTTGGGTCATTGAGTTCTTCTATAATTCGATCCGCAAGTGTAGTTTTTCCAGAACCAGTTCCACCTGCTATACCAATAATTAGATTTTGTGTCATTTTTTCCCTTAATCTTATTAGTAATAAATTTGAAAATTACTGTTTGATTGTCAATTTTTTTTTAGGGTTTGCTTTTTTTGTTTGATTTATATTCACAACTCAACGGTTGAATTGTATTAAAAATATCGGATAATTTTTATACAAGTATATCAAAATAATCTGATAAAAATGATAGGATTTTATGAATTTCTATAATCTCAGACTTGGTTATGTAACAGGATTTTTTGATTATTGGAATGATGGAAATATAAAATTTATACCAATTTATCTGATATAAAAAAATTTTTGAACAACTCAACAATCAATAAATTAAGTGATTTGCACAATTAAACTGATTCAACCAATTCAACTGATTCAACCAATTCACTAATTCACTAATTCACTAATTCACTAATTCACTAATTCACTTCTTTTTATCCCCATGCGGATGGGCTTGTTCGTAAACTTTTTTAAGTTTTTTTATTGAAGCATGAGTATAAACTTCGGTTGATGTTAAACTACTATGACCTAAAAGTTCCTGAACTGAACGGAGGTCTGCCCCATGATCAAGCAAATGTGTTGCAAATGTATGTCGGATAGTGTGTGGGCTGTATCTTTTTGATTTTTCAATAATTTTTAGATATTTATTAATTATGTAACGGAGTTCATCGGCAGATAAAGGTTTTCCATTATTAGAAAGGAATAACATTTTTTCATCTTTGGCTTTTAATAATGAAGTTCTTACTTTAAGATAATCCAAGATGGCTCTTTGAGCATATTTCCCAATAGGAATTATTCTGGTTTTACTCCTTTTACCTAAAACTTTTATTAATCCCTTTTTAAGATTAATATTTAAAAGTTTAATTCCAGCTAATTCTCCAATTCTAATACCACTACTGTAAAGCAATTCCAATATTGCTTTATTTCTTATTCCAAGAATATCTTCTGAATCAGGGATACTTAACACAAATTCCATTTCCTCTTCAGTAAGAAATGTTGCGGTGTGTTTCTCAAATCTCGGAATTTTTATATCTATCACGGGATTGAAAGGGATGACATTTTCTCCAGCAAGAAATTTGAAAAAACCTTTTATTGATACCACTTTACGAGCAAGAGTGCGATTGCTATCTCCTTTTTCACTTAGGAATTGCAGAAAGTCACGGAACATAGTTTTGGAAATTTCTCCCAATACAATTTCTTCGTTCTTTCCGCCCAAGGCGGATCCTTCGGAGAAAAACTTTTTGCAATATTCTGAGAATTGTGACAAATCACCCTGATAAGCACGAATTGTGTGCTTTGACATATTTTTTGATGAGAGAAAATCTATGTATTTTTTGATTAAATCTTTCATATCCAAAATAGCACGCTGAAAAACGCTGATTAAACTGACTTACGCAGATTATTCTTTATAATTATTTCCAAACATTCTCTTTCCCAATTTCCAGATTGTAAAAATAAAAGCAACTCTCGTCATGAAGTTTTGAATTTTAATCATTTGATATTTGAATTTATTTAGTCCCCGATTAAATCGGGGATAGGATTTCATGTTTATAATTTCTTACTTTTTATATCTATTTTTACCACTTAATAGAAATATGATAAGGAATAGGATCTTTAAATCCTGCTTCTTTAAATGCTTTAATTCTTAATCTACAACTTTCGCAAACACCGCATGCAATTTTCGAATTTTGATAACAAGACCAGGTCAGATGTAAAGGTGCATTTAAATCATAACCGATTTTTACAACTGCAGTTTTAGATTTATGCAAAATTGGAGTTTCAATAGTAATGTCTGTTTCTGGCTTGGTGCCAAATTTTATCATTTTGTTATACGCATTAAAAAAACTTTCTCTACAATCAGGATATCCAGAACTATCCTCTTCCATTGCTCCGATAAATATTTTTTTTGCGTTTATAACTTCTGCCCAAGAGACAGCAATTGCAAGCAGATTTGCATTCCGAAAAGGAACATAAGTATTTGGAATTTCAATTGAAGGAATGTTTGGAACATTCAAACTTCTATCAATCAAACTTGAACCACCAATTTTCATAAAGTGTTCAATCCGCCAGATGGCGGATAATTTATCTGTTACATTATAATATTTTGCAATCTCATTAAAAGCTTTCTCTTCACGCTTTGCAGTTCTTTGTTTATAATTGATATGTAATAAACACAATCGGTAATTCCTATTTGCAATGGCAGTTGTCACACAACTATCAATTCCACCACTAAGAAGTATAATTGCCTTTTCTTTTTTCATATTTCCAAATATGTAAATTCTTTTCTCATTGACAAGATTTTTATGAATCTTTCTTTTTGTTTTATGCTTTTCATTTATTTTAATGGAGAAATTACATCTGCGTTAATCAGTTTATTCAGTGTTTTTCTGTGTGCTATTTCGAAAAATGAATTCAATCTTTTCAAATAAAATCTGGCTTGCTCCTCTTGCAGGATATACAGATTCGGTCTATCGGAAAATCTGCAAATCATTCGGAGCAGATGTTGTGATGAGCGAAATGATAAGTGCTGATGCTTTGATATATAATAATCCTAAAACCAAAATATTAGCAGAATTTGATGAGGAAGAGCGACCAATTGGATTACAGATTTTTGGTAATGATGCATATAAAATATCTGAAGGTATAAAAATATTGAAAGAATATCATCCTGATTTTATTGATATAAATATGGGTTGCCCGATGAAAAAGATTATAAAAAACGAATCAGGTGCCGCATTACTTAAAGATAAAAATAAAATAAAAGAGATAGTGAAACTATCATATAAAACTATTAATGATAAACTTCCTCTAACTATAAAAATTCGTGCAGGTTGGAGTTCTGATAAAAACCTGTTTGAAATTGTAAAAATAATTGAATCAGAGGGTGCGTCTGCAATTATATTTCATCCACGAACCCGAAATGAAATGTTTTTTGGTAAAAGCAATTGGGATCTAATTACAAAAGTAAAAGAAAATTCTGGAATTCCTATCATTGGAAATGGAGATATTACGACTCCAGAAGATGCAAAAGAAATGTTTGAAAAAACTAAATGTGATTCAATAATGGTCGGTCGTGGAGCAATTGGAAATCCATGGATATTTAAACAGATAAAAAATTATTTACAAAATAATTCCTATTCTGAAATTATATCACCAAACAGAATCCAAATGATTATAGTGCATTTTGAGAAAATAAAGAAGAGAGTTGGCAGTAGAAAAGCAATTCATATAATCAGAAAATTTATTGCTTCATATACAAAAGGAATGAAAGGTGCATCTAACTTGCGACAAAAGTGCAATCAAACTAAAGACGAAAAGCAGTTTATTGAATACTTATTTAATTTTCAGCCATAGATTGATCCTCCTTTTGCTGGTTCCCCGATAACTATCGGGGTAAATTGAACCATAAAGTTAAAAAGACAGAAAGTTAATAAACTCATGGTTCAGGTAATATACCTGAACCAGCAGAGAGAATGGTTTAGAAAATGAATAAAAGCATTAAAGCATTACTCTGGGAAGCAGAGCATCATAGAAAATCAAATTGGTTATTATCAGTAGAGATATTAGAAGATATTATTTTGAAAGCACCAAAAACCTTAGAAGCACATGAGATGTTATATGCAATTTTTATGAATAATTTGTTGTTTAGAAAAGCAGAGAAAATCATAAAACGAGCATTAATCTCTTTTCCCGATAATGACCATCTTTACTTTTTAATGGGAAATATTTTTCTTGCCCAAAGAGGAAAATCAAGATTAGCTATTGAGTGGTTTAAAAGGGTAAAAGAAAAATTTCCAGAATTACATTTTAACCTTGCAATCGCTCTGGCGTATCAAAATAGGAGAAGAGATGCTGTTCAAATATTTGAGAAAATTTTACCATATTTTAGCCATTTGCCTACCACATTTACATTTTTAGCAGAACAGTATATATCTTTACGGGAGTATGATAAAGCTATTAATTTACTTTCAAAAGCTGAAGTGAAATTTCCCATAAATAAAGATATATATTACTTTAAAGCAATATGTTATAATAAGAAACTGAATTGGATTCAAGCATTTTTATATTTTGAGAAAGCTAAAACTTTGGGTTATGATTCTCCTGAATTTTTCAATACTGTAGGCCTATGTTGTAAAAATATGGGTGATTCTGAAAAAGCAATTAAATATTTTAAAAGAAGTATTGCACAAAATATATTTTTCATCAAATCATATTTGGATTTAAGCAAGTTGTATATTGCTGAGAATGATTTTCTTAATGCAAGAAAATATCTTAGTATTGCACAAAAAATTGATCCTTTGAATATATTTGTAGCATTAGCTTCTGAGCGATTAAGAAGACTTAAAAAGGATAAGAATAAATTATGAAAAAGAAATTTTGGATAATGATCTTAGCTTTTTTTGTAGCAATTGTCATCTGGTTAGAAATAAATATTACTAAAGTGCACGAAGTAAATATAGAAATTCCGATATCAATAACTAATGCTCCAACTGCCCTAATACCATTATCTATTGACCCTGAAACTTTAGATATAACGATTGAAGGTACTGGAAAAAATATTATATTTTATAATTCAAAAAAACAACCATATTATATAGATTTAAAAGATGCTCATTATGGGAAGAATTATTATCCTATAAATTTGGAAAAACTTAAGGTTCTTGAAGAACATCATTTAAAAATATTACATAAACCAGCATTTGAGAATGTTTTGATTACTATGGATAATATGAGTTCGAAATTTGTTTCTGTTATACCAACTTTTCTTGATGAAGAAAGTGAAAAATTTTTTCAAGAAAACGATCTGACAGTTTCACCTGAGAAAGTCCAGATTAAAGGTCCAAAAACTTTACTTACACATATTTATGAAATTACCACATTGCCCTTCAATATGAAAAATTTTGAGAATAATCCTCAAATTAATTTAACACCTTCCGCAGTTAAGAAAATCAGTTTTGAAAGGTCTTTAGTTTCAATAAAAAAATATGTTCCCAAAATTATTCAAAAAACTTTCTCACTTCTCCCAATATTGACTCTGAAAGGAGTTGAGATATTTCCAAATTCTGTGAGCATCAAAGTATCAGGTGAAGAGGAAATTTTACAAAATATAAGTTCAACTGATTTTATTGCTGAAATTGATACTACTCAACTCATTCAAGTTGATAGTTTAATTGCAGTAAGAATTTATCTTCCAGAAGGTATTAAATTAGAAGCTCAAACTCCGGAATATGTAAGGGTTAAAAGGGAACAGTAATAATATAAATTACAGCCAATAAGTATACATTCCTTAATACTAATTTTAATATAAGGTAACAAATTTGAAAAAAGTAACAATCCTGGGACTTGAAACCTCTTGCGATGACACCTCTGCAGCAATAGTTGATAACAGTTTTCATATTTATTCAAATATTATTTCCTCACAAGCTATTCATGAAAAATTTGGAGGTGTTGTTCCAGAACTTGCTTCAAGAGAACACACAAAAGGGATTATACCAATTGTGGATATTGCATTAAAGGAGGCAAAATTATCTTTAAATAACATTGATGCTATTGCAGTCTCTGCTAATCCAGGACTTATAGGTTCTCTTTTGGTTGGAGTTTCCTTTGCAAAAGGCTTGGCTTATAGTCTTGGAAAACCATTGATTGCAGTAAATCATATCTTGGGACATGTTTTTGCAAATTTTTTAACAAATAAAAATATTGAATTTCCATTTATAGCCCTTATAGTTTCTGGAGGGCATACAGAATTAGTAAAATTTTTATCATTTGATGATTTCGAAATATTAGGAAGAACAGTTGATGACGCTGCAGGAGAAGCATTTGACAAAATTGGTAAATTGTTAAATCTCTCATTTCCAGGAGGTCCAGAAATTGATAATCTTGCAAAGAAGGGTGATAAACATGCAATTAGTTTTCCATTACCAATGATAAAACATCCAAATTATGATTTTAGTTTTAGTGGATTAAAAACCTCTGCTGCCTTATATATTCAGGACAACAACATAAATTTAAATAGCGAGAATCTATGTAATTTTGCAGCAAGCTTTCAAAATGCTATTGTTCAGGTTCTATTTAGAAAAACTATATCGGCTATTATAGAAAACAATATAAAAACTGTTTTACTTGCAGGTGGGGTTGCAGCAAATTCTGAGTTAAGAAAAGTTTTTGATGATTATGCTAATAAATATGAATTAAATGTATTTTATCCATCTCAAGAACTTTGCACTGATAATGCTGCAATGATTGCAGCAGTAGGTGTTTTTAAGTATGAAAAGAAACAATTTGCTGATTTGAACCTTAATGCTTCTTCAATAAAAGGACTTCATCTATTATGATATTTTTGTATATCTTATATTTACTTCTTGGGTTATATTTCATATTTTTGGTATTTATTTTGATTGGCACTTTCAGATTAAGACAACCAGAAAAATCCTCAATATATAATAATATTTCTGTGATCATTGCCGCACGAAATGAAGAGGATAATATCGCATCTCTAATGGAATCATTGGTTAATCAGAATTATCCTGAAGATAAGTATGAAATTATTACTATTAGTGATCGCTCAACTGATAGAACGGATTTAATTCTGAAAGAATATTCTAAGAAATATAAAAATATTCATTATTTTAGAATAGAACAGGAAGATAAAAATCTTATTGGGAAAAAGAACGCTTTAACAAAGGGTATTGAAAACTCAAACGGGGATATATTACTTTTTACTGATGCTGATTGTTTGCCAGGCAAAAATTGGATTAAAAGTATAAACCAGAAGTTTAATGAAGATTTTGATGCTGTTGTTGGTTATTCACCTTTAATTTCGGACAAAAAAAGGAGTTTATGGGAGGAGCTAATTTTTACTTTAAGAAAATTAGAAAGACTTTCAATATTTGTTATTTCTGCTGGAACAATAGGGTGGAATTGGGGAGTCACAGCAACAGGCAGGAATTTTGGTTATAAAAGAAAGGTTTTTGATAAATTAAATGGATTTTCTGGAATTGGACATATTCCTTCCGGAGACGATGATTTATTCTTACAGAAAATTAGCAAATCAAAACTATATAAAATTTCTTTTGCAATTGGGCAAGATAGTTTTGTCTCCTCAATTGAAAGAAAAAATGCAAAAGAACAATATAATCAAGAAATACGACGGGCATCAAAATGGAGATTTTATCCTGCCAAAATTAAGATTTTTTCTGCTCTTATATTCATTTTTTATCTCATACTATTTGTTGCTTTCATTTTAACAATCTTTTCAATACTTTCTTTGGTGAATTTTTTGTTTATTTTCATAGTAAAGATTCTTATAGATTTTTTTATTGTTTTTCGAGGTGCAGTATTATTCAAAGAAAAAAGATTATTATTAGTTTTTCCCTTAGCAGAGGTTTTTTATATTCCGTATTTTTTGATATTTGGATTATTGGGTATAATGACAAAATATAAGTGGAGAATAAATAATTAACTCAAGTTTGGCAGGTGGCAGACGGAACAGGGTTCCGTGTTACAGAGGGAATAGAGTTACCAAGTGCGAAACTTGAGTTAGTAATTATATAGCCAAAAAGAAGACTTTACATAATATAATTTTCATGGTTATAACATTTAAATTTATTTGGAGAGAGAAGGTGAATACGAATATTTTAGATAGTTTTGTTGAAATCTATTTAAAATTGGGATTTAATCATATCATATAAAGATAACGATTAGTAAAATAAAAAGAGGAGAAATAATGAAACCAAAATTAAAATTATTATCTTACATATTTATTATTATTTTGGTTGTAGCTTGCGAAAAAAAATCAGGTAGGTTTGAGATTATTAATAATATTAACAATCCTGATTTGGAACAGATTCATACAAAATTAATCAGATCAATCCCTTTGCAATTTGATGAAGAAGATTTTACTTCCTGGACTGTTGCGGATGAGAAAGTTTATTTTTGTAATATGATGCAACATAAGATAACTATTTTAGATTTTGATGGAAATTTAATAAAAATGATAGATGCCACAGGAAAAGGTCCGGGAGAATTAATATTACCATATCCAATTATCTACGATGAAAAAAATTCTTGTATTGGGGTATTTGATGTTGGGAATTTAAGGTATTCATACTTCACTTACAAAGGTGATTATATTAAAGATAAGATGCAAGTCTCGAAAACTCCAACTATACCTTTTGCCCTAAAGGCTTTTGGACAATTTACCTTAGCATGTAATATTAGAATGCAAGTTAAGAATGGCAAAATGGAAAAATATTATACCCTTCAAATTGTAAAACCTGATACAAGTATTGTCTTGTTTGAAGTTGAAGAAGATTTTTCAAAAGTTCCAAAATTTACTTGCAATAATGAATATGTTTATTCATCTTCAATATCAACAGACGAGTATAGAATAGATGTATATAACGCTAATGGTAAAAAAGTTAAAGAAATACGAAAAGAATTTCAACAAATAAAAATACCTCATGATGAAATTGTTAGAATAAAAAAAGATACGAAAGACAAGAAAGGATATAAAATCCCGAAATTTTATAATGCTATTTATGATTTACATATAGACATAAGGGGTAATCTCTGGGTGGGAACTTTCAATAACGAAGGGAAAGCTTATTATGATATTATAGATCAAAAAGGAAAAGTTATAAAGCAATACAAACCACCTAAAGACTTTATAACGCTTAAAATTTTTTATTCCCTAAGACTTTATAATGATAAATTGATAGAAATAATTAAAAATCCAGATGACACATATAGCATGAATATTTATAAGATAAATATTTAGAGCATCTTATAAGGAAATTTATTTTTTTTTATTATTTATTATTTTCGGCTATTAGAGATTTTAAAATGATGATATGAAGTCTAACCCTATCATCAAATTCCTCATCCCCTATTTTAAAAAGCATACCGCCAGCCTTATAGTTGGCGGTATTTCTATATTTCTGCTTTCTATCCTTATTCTGCCCACACCACTTATTACAAGACATATAATAGATAAAACACTTCCAAACAAAAACCTGCAAGAACTATTATTTCTAATTCTGCTGGTATTAGCCTTGCTTATTTTTATGAAAGCAGTTGGCTATTTCCAAGGACTGCTCTTTTTCAAAATCAATACAAAAGTAATTTTAAGCATTAGATTAGATTTGCTGGAAAAGATAAATAAATTGCCACTCAAACTCAGCAAGAAATATGGAACTGGGTATCTTATCTCCCGCATAAATGACGATACAGACAGGTTGCGAACTTTGTTTGCTGATACTGTAATTATGATAATAAAGGATGTTCTTACTTTTTTGGCAGGTGCAGTGGTTATCTTTATTTTTCATTGGAAATTGGCAATTGTGTCTGTGGCAATCTTGCCATTTTTTGTTATGGCAACAATCTATTTTAGCAAAGTTATACGCAAATTATCCAAAATCTTTTATGAGGATAATGCTCAAACAACAAGGCAATTAGAAGAGTCACTTAATATGTTGGAATTGAGCAAAGTCTTTCTCAAATATAAATACAATCTTTTGCGATATTTTAAGAGAGCAAAGCAGGCCTTTCGTTCTAATATCAAATTAGGAAAAACATCTTTTATCAATAATGCAGTCACTGGCTTTTTGGGTGGGATTGCACCTATTGTCATTATTGGATATGGTGGTTATGAAATAATTCAGGAAAACCTTACACTTGGGACACTAATTGCTTTCAATTCTTTTGTGGGGTATCTCTTTGGTCCTACCAGCAGACTTATCAATGTTAATATTCAGATTCAGAAGGCACTAATGGCATTGGAGCGGGTGAGAGAATTGTTTGCTTTGCCAGAAGAGGAGATAGATAAAGAAATAGTTCTACCTGAAAGGATTGAACGATTAGAATTTGTAAATGTGCATTTTGCTTATGATGAAAGGAAAGTTGCCACAAAGACACCCCGATATGGTCATTCTTCCCTACAGGGCAGGCAAAGGCACAAAGAAGAAAATATTAATTTAATAAAATTTAAAAATCATAAGGATAAGAATCTCATTGCAGATAAAATTGATGAAGAAGAAATTTTAAAAGGTATAAGTTTTACCGCTAATAGAGGTGAAAAGATAGGAATTGTAGGTAGTTCTGGTGGCGGCAAGACAACCTTGCTCCGCTTACTTGCAGGTTTATATGAAGTTGATAAAGGTAAAATCCTGTTAAATGGGAGAAGTTTAACCACATCTGAATTGATAGCACTGCGAAAACAAGTAGCCATAGTTGAGCAAGAACCGTATCTTTTTAATGATACTATTTACAATAATATAAGATTTGGCAATTGGCAAATAGGTGAGGAAGGGGTTTATTCATCAGCTAAGCAGGCTTATGCGGATGAATTTATCCGCCAACTTGCGGATGGCTATCAAACAGAGGTTGGAGAAAAAAGCACAAATTTATCAGTAGGACAAAAACAGCGAATTGCTATAGCAAGAGCATTGGTTAAAAAACCAAAGATTTTGGTTTTGGATGAAGCTACTTCAAACATTGATAGTATAAGTGAAGAATTTATACACAGAACTATTTTTTCATTACCAGAAGATATGATTATTTTTATCATTGCACATCGTTTGCATACGATTAAGAAATGTAATAAAATATTAGTATTAGAAAAGGGAAAGATAATAGAAGAAGGGACGCATCAGGAGTTGCTTAAGATGAATGGGTATTACAAGAGGTTTCATAAGGTATATGTGGAGTAAAAATTGGTGAGTGGTGGAGTGGTGAGGTGGTGAACTTGTGAACTTGTAAATTTGTAAATTTGTAAACTGGTAAACCTGTAAACTTATTTTAAACCTCAATTTACCAGTTAACCAATTTACCAGTTAACCAATTTACCAGTTAACCAATTTACCAGTTAACCAATTTACCAGTTAACCAATTTACCAATATTTATTGACAAAAAATTCCCCAACTACCCAATTTCATCATAAAAATCAAAGTTAATATGAAAAGAAAATTAAAATATCTTATTTTTTGTTTTTTTATAACCGTCGCCTTTCATTTACAGGCATCCGAAGGATCTCCACCAAAGGGGATCCCGACTTATCGGGACACCTCTGGCAGAAAAGAATATTCTTTGCCTGAACTGGTTAGTATCTATCTTCAAAAGAGTTATGGACAAAGAATTCGTGCTGAACGACTTCAGAGGCAAAAACTTATACTGGAAAATCGAAAAGCAACCTTTTATCCTAATTTAAGCACCAATTTTCAACTACCCGGGCATTACCATTCTAAACAGGACTTCTCATTAAACAATTCCAATATCAATGAATATAATTATCTCCAGAGTAATATTGTTTTGCAGGAAATACTACCCTGGAATAGTGAACTTTCTTTTTCTAAGTCCTTTACTGCAAATTTGTATAAGGATGGTCGGTATTATAGTTCAACTAATAATATAGGTTTTAAATATTATCTATTTAAAAAAAATGTGCCGAAATTAAACTATCAATACAGCAAATTACAATATGAGGAATTAAGCTACCAGCAGAAAGAAAGCCTAAATTCTGATATCATTGAACTGGCAAATCTGTATTATCAAACCGTGTTGCAAAAGATCAGAGTTGTGATTAACCAGAATAATCTTGAGCGGAATCAGAAACTCCTGCAAATGGCAGAAATAAAGTATAAAAGCGGTGTGATTGATATTCTCACCAAAAACCAGATTGAACTGCGAACAAGAGAAGTTGATTTTGCCCTAAAAAAACAGAAACAAGAATTACAGTATTATTTGCAGCAATTAGCAGATAAGTTGGGAATAGCAAATATTGAAGATGTTGACATAGATTTTCGCTTGCTATTTTTTATAGAAGAGGATTTAAATTTAACGAACAATTCAGAAATATTAAGATTGCAAACACAGTTAAAATCAACAGAAATAAATTATGAACTGACATCTGCACAGTTTGATTGGCATTTTATTCTTGGTGGTGAGTATAATTGGGGTGGAAGAGGTGCCTATTTAGAAGAATTCGGCAGTTCTATTGGAACTGATAATTATACTGCGTATTTAGGTATTGAGTTGCCTTTGTATGATGGAAGAATCAATAGACTGAAGCTGGCACAAAGAAGAACAGAAAAAAAAGAATTAGAATATCAACTACTGCAAAGAACAGATGAACTGAAATCTCGGTGGAATTATCTTTTTAATAAGATAAGATTGATTGAAGGTGAACTTGAGCTACTAAATGATAATGTAAAATTGGCAAAAGATAATTTAGAAATAGCCACAGATAAATTGTTAAGGGGTGAGATAAGTTATTCGGACTGGAGTCAAATTGAAGCAAGTTACGAACAGACAGAATTAAATCTATTAAATCAGAATATTTTGCTTAATCAATGTATCTTAGAAAATTATAAGATAATAGGGAAAAATTTGGTGGAAGAGATAGTGAATTAGTATACTGGTAAATTGGTAAATTGGTAAACTGGTAACCAGTTCACAAATTAAGGAGGTTTTTATGTATAATATTAGAGAGTTAGATGTATATAATATGTCATTAGATTTTTCAAATCTTATTTGGGAAATATGTATAAAATGGGAACCATTTGCTAAAAATACAATTGCTTATCAACTTGTTAGGTCAACTGATTCAATTTCAGCCAATATTGCAGAAGGCTTTGGCAGATTTCATTATAAAGAAAACCTGAAGTTTTGTTTTTATGCAAGAGGTTCATTAGAAGAAACACAAGGTTGGCTAAGAAAAGCTTATAAACGAAAACTAATAAGTAGTGATAAAAGAGAGAAAATTGAATCTTTCTTATCTATATTTCCTCAGAAGTTTAACACTTACATTAATAAAATAAAGCAATATAAAAACCAAGATAGTGAATAAATTCATAAATTAGTAAATTAGTAAATTAATAAATTGTATTCTCACCAGTTTACGAGTTTACTAGTTCACCAGTTCACCCAAGAGGAATAAATGAAAAAAGGATTGAAAATAATTTTTATTTTATTAGTAGTTATCATTATAACTAGTAGTATATATTTATATTTGCAAAGACCTAAAAAAGTAGAACCGGAGACAAAGGGCGTGCAGATTGGACAAGCAATCCTGGTAAAAGTTACAATTGCTAAAAAGCGGACCTTAACTAACTACATACATACAGAAGGTACTACCTCGGCAGAGAAATACTGGCAAGCAGTTGCTGAAGTGAATGGAACTGTGGAAAAAATAAATTTTCAAGATGGAGAAACTGTTAAACAAGGTGACTTGATTATGAGATTGGAAAATGAAGAATTAGAACAGCAGCTTGTTTCTGCAAGTATCCAATACCAAAAGAAATATGCAGAATATTTATCTTTGAAAAAAGTCATTCCGGATAGGATTGAACAGACAGATCTGGATTTAGCTTCAATAATAAAGGAATCCAATGATTGTAATGAATTTAGAAAGGAGTTAGAGAATATTATAAATAAGGATGTGGAGAAAGAAGAGCCTCAAAAATATGTTGCAATAAAAGAAGCCTTAGCAAATCTGGAGCAGCTATATGCCCGGTATAATAAACTTTCCTTTTATGCCACATTTTCCGGTACTGTAGGTGATTTGCATCTTAAGGAAGGAAATTTTGTCTCTGCTGGTAGTAAGCTATTCCGTCTTATCAATCTGGATAGAATGGAAGTAGATGTTACAGTAATGGAAACAGAATTGGTTCGTCTGCGTCCTGAGGCAAAAACATATTTATGCTTTCTTGCCTATCCTGATGATTTGATAGAAGGCGAGATTCTCAACATTAATCCTTTTATAGAAGAGAATAGTCGTCTTGGTAGAGTAAAGATTGGTTTTGATAATCCACAGCACAAAATATCAGTAGGAATGTTTGCAGAATGTTATCTTACTGCAGAAGAGTATCCAGAGTTATTATTAGTTCCTAATAAATCTATCCTTACCAGAGAGGATAAGAAATTAGTATTTACTGTGGAGAAAGGGCATTCTTACTGGCGTTATGTGAAAACTGGACGAAATAATGAATTCTATACAGAAATTCTAGAGGGGATAAATCCACAGGACTCAGTAGTTGTGGAAGGTCATTATACATTGATTCACGATGCAAAGCTGGATGTAAAAGAGGTGATACCATTTGAAAGATTTTCCAGGACAGGAAAGTAAAAGGGTGAGTGGTGAGTAGTGAGTAGTAAAGTGGTGGAGTGGTAAATTAGTTAATTGGTAAACTTGTGAATTTGTGAACTGGTAAATTAGTAAATTAGGTAATAGTCTATGATGAAATGATGGTTTCACTAACGATGGATATGTATCGCCCATAATATAATTACGAAAATAATAAAAAAAATGAAAGGAGTGGTACAATGAAAACAAAATGCAAACTATTAGTCTCCATCTTTATTCTTATGTTGGTTGTATGCTGTGGCAAAAAATCAGGAAAACTTGAGATTATCAATAATCCCCAAAGCCCTGATTTAGAACAGGTTCAATTAGACTTGATTAAGACCATTGACTTAAAAGATAAAATTGAAGATATGGCTTCATGGATTGTGGCAGATGAGAAGGTATATTTTTGTAGTATATTGCAAAAATCTGTAACAATTCTGGATTTTGATGGAAATGTAATCAAAAAACTGGATTCAATTGGAAAAGGACCTGGTGAATTTTTAATGCCACAAGTAATTATCAATGATGAAAGAAACTCACGCATTGAGGTTTTTGATAATATGCTCAGGCGGAATTCTTACTTCACCTACGATGGCGAATATATGGAAGATAAAATGTTACCCACAACACCGATGTTTATACCTCAAGATCGTAAAATTTTTGGAGAATATGATGTAGAGTATATCTTCAGAATGAATATAAAACCGGATAAAATTGTTATGTCACCAACTATTCAGATTGTAAAGCCTGATACCAATATTATTTTAGTCACTCGTGATGTGGACTTGAACTTAGCTCAAATGGATGTTTCACAATTTGCTTATGCTTTTGCCTGCAGTGATGAATATGCCTATGTTTCTCCCATTACAACAGATAGATACACAATCGATGTATTTAATGCTGATGGCGAAAAGGTAAAAGAGATACGAAAGCAGTTTGATAAAATTAAGAAATCAGAAGAAGATATAACCAAAATGAAGGAACAATTTGCAGAATATGAAAGAATGTCAAAAGACCTTGGCAGTGATATGAAATATGATCTATCTGAGTATGAATATCTAACTGCTGTTGGTTATCTCGCAATAGATAACAAAGGTAATCTCTGGGTAGGAACAGCCTATGCTGGTGGAGAAAATTATTTCGATGTTATAAATCCTAAAGGCAAAATTATTAAAAAGTGTAATATGGATAAAGACTTCATTGGCATAAGATTTTACAATAACAAATTAATTGAGGTTATTAAAAATCCTGATGACAC
This sequence comes from Candidatus Cloacimonadota bacterium, assembly GCA_023129415.1. Classification (GTDB taxonomy): domain Bacteria; phylum Cloacimonadota; class Cloacimonadia; order JGIOTU-2; family JGIOTU-2; genus JAGMCF01. The sequence continues at coordinate 454 of JAGMCF010000248.1, read as the reverse complement.
ATATAAGATGAATATTTATGAGGTGAATTTGTAAATTAGTAAACTAGTTAATTAGTAAATTGGATACTTGCAAATATACCAGTTCGCAAGTTGATAAGTTTACAAGTTTACAACTAATAAGTCACAATAAAAAGATATAGAATTAAGAAGAGGGATATGAAGAAATATCTTGTATTGTTAATAATATTATCTTTGTCAGTTACAGCCTGTGGTAAAAAAAAGATAGGGAATGTAAAGATTGAAAAAATTGATGGAATAACCTATGTCCATAATGGCAAGTTTCCTGTTGAAGATATTGAATTAGAAGAAGAATTATTAATCAGAGGGAAAAATGCTGAGAATGAAGGAGACTTTCTCGCAAACCCTGTCTCGGTTAAAGAAGATAAGAATGGAAACATCTATATTATTGATTCTGGAAATCATAATATAAGGCGTAATAGAAAAAAGTGGTTGC
>JAGMCF010000247.1 GCA_023129415.1 Candidatus Cloacimonadota bacterium | reverse complement strand
ACCTTTTGAGTATGATGAAGAACTTGGTGGTGAGCCTAACTTATCCAAGATAGATAGCACTCATTTTCTCTGTGCTTATAAAGGTGTGGACGCTGATGGATATGCAGTTGTACTAACTGTAGATCCTATTGATTGGTCGATTAGTAAAGAAACACCTTTTGAGTTTGATGAAATGAGGGCAGATTATCCTTATTTATGCAAGATAGATGATGCTCATTATCTCTGTTCTTATGAGGGACCTGGTCTTGATGGTTGGGCAGTTGTATTAAATGTAGAACTTCCTGGAGTGGGAGTAACAGAGGATGAAATTATATCTAACATTTTCAGACTTTCTAACTTTCCCAATCCCTTCAACCCGGAAACAACTATCAGCTATCAGCTTACAGCAGACAGCAAAGTTAATCTCTCAATCTACAACATCAAAGGGCAGAAAGTGAGACAGCTTCTCAGTAATTCAGCATCTCAGCTTTTTGCAGGTCAGCATTCGGTGGTGTGGGATGGGAAAGATACGAATAAAGAACCTGTAACTTCTGGAATCTACTTCTACAAACTAAATGTGAATGATAAGACTGAAGCTGTAAAAAAATGTTTGCTTCTGAAATAAGAAATGATGCTGCTAACAAAATGTCAACGATGGAACGGTGTACATATGGGCGTTGGGCGTAACTTAGTTTGTAATGTGTTTAATATCTTTTTTATTAAAATATTTTTTTACTGGAGGGAATTATGCAATTAGATATGCATTATTATGGAACTTATGTAATGGCAAGAGCAGCAGGAATCAACGCTGAAGCAGCCCAGATAATAGCTTATGCTGCTCAATTTGTTGATGACAATGCAAATAAAGATTCGATTAATTTCAAAGATGCCGGCAGGATCGATGCTCAGGCAACCGCTCATCATGCTTTGGATATCAAAAATATTTCCAAAGCAGACCAAAGACAGATCTGGGTTCCTTTTCATTTTCTTCCAGGTAATGAAGGTAATAGTTTTACAGAACGATTGATTTGCAGAAAGAACAGCACTATTTCCCAGGAAATGTATGAACATAATCTTTCTCTTTCCGATAAAGAATATGCTTTGGAACTTTTGGGAATAACTGCTCATGTTTATGCCGATACTTTTGCTCATTACGGCTTTTCAGGGATCAGTTCAAGAAAGAATAAGATTATTAATAATAGTATTGAGTTCCAGGATCTGAAACCTGAAATCAAAAAATACATAACAAAAAAAGAAAAAGAATTCCGAAAAAAGTATAAAAGCGAGACAGGATTTCTGACAAATATTAAATCTTTCTTAATTGAGATTGCTTCCGGAGCTCTCGGTCATGGAGCCGTTGCTACTTATCCTGATCGTCCCTATCTTGTCTGGAACTTTAAATATGAAAAACCTAAACGGAATAGCGGAACCAGGAATAACCCAGCAACATTTTTAGAAGGATGTGAAGCTCTTTATAAAATGTTCAGGAAGTTTGCGGAAAATAACTCCAAATATGCAGAAAGTTCCTATACACAATTCTCCTCTATTAAAAGTGAAGTAGAAAAAATCCTTTTCACTCAAGCTAATAAAAAAGGAAGGATTAAAGCCTGGCAGAACGCAGTAAAAAACGGAAAATTGTATCAGAACGCAGGTGAAGGAATTTTTAAGTACGATGAAAAAATCTTGCATAATCAAAGAAACTCTTTGGACAAGAAAAAGAATTCGAGGATTGCTTTAAATAAAAATGTTTATAGGTTTTACCAGGCAGCATCTGTTCATAGAAATTTTGTTTTAAGAACTTTATTACCGAGACACGGTTTAGTTGTAGCCTAATCTTTTCAGGGGAGTAAAATGGATAAAAAAGAATTAAAAAAAGAAATCAGTGAATATATCATTCCCAAGACAATTATGTTTGAAAAGGGAAAAGGGTTTATCGAAAATGCCATTCTGGAATCCCAGAATATTTTCTGGGACGAACATGGGAAAAAATCTCAATGGTCGCATATTGGATTTTTTGGAACAGATGGAAAATTCTATGAAAGTACTGTAAAATTCAGCCGGAAAAAACTGGTCTATGGGATCAGGGTGTCCAAGCCCCAAAAGATATTGAAAGAGATTCTTAAGAATGATGAAAAGATAGGATTTCAGTTTGAATTTGAAAATATTTCCGATAAAGATTGGGAAGCTATCACAACCAAAGGGAAGGAACTGAAGAAGAAAAAAGTTACTTATGGTGGATTGGAGTTAGTAGGTACACTTATCACGATATTAAGATGGAAATTAACCAGAAATCCTGATAAAAGAAGAAGAATACTACGCGAACACAATCCTTTTGATAATTCAAAATCGATGTATTGCATTGCCTTTGTAGCAGATTGCATTAAAAAAGCAAATGTAGATTATGTAGAGGTTCAACATTCTGTCTCAACTGTTGACCATGGCTGGTTTACTAAATTGAAGCATGAGAATAAGAAAATTGAAATACAATATTAAGCTACCTAGGCATTAAAAAAGGGATAGAAGCTTTAAATGAGAAGATGGAGGAAAAATGAAAAAATTATTTATTATCTTAGCAGTTGTGGTTGCATCAACTTTGCTTACAACAGGTATACTTGTATCACAGAATAATGGAGGAATTGGATTTACCTATGTCCCACCATGGGGTAGTTATTATAATCTCTATGGACAAGTATGGGATGTAACTCCATCCGAATACAGAGTAGCTGTTTATATCTATCTTGAGGGATGGTGGTGGCCAAAACCTTATGCTACAAACCCATTAACAATCATTGCAGATGATAGCACCTGGACTTGCGACATTACAACGGGAGGTATTGATAAGTATGCAACGAGGATTATTGCTTTTCTAGTACCTGACGGATACGAGCCTCCACAAAGTGGTTATTCATACTCACAGTGGCCAGAGTACCTTCCTATTGAACTTTATGATTTTCCATATGTATTAGAATGTAGATATCCTGGAAATAGAATTATTAGTTTTTCAGGATACAATTGGATAGTAAAACAGTGTGAGGAAACGATTGGTCCGGGACTGAATTACTTTTCAGATAATACAAGTGATGTATGGGTTGATGAGAATGATGAACTTCACATGAAAATTACTTACAGGAGTGGAAAGTGGTATTGCAGCGAAGTCATTGCAGATACTTCATTAGGATATGGAAAGCATGTTTTCTATGTGAAAAGCAGAGTAGATTCACTTGACCAAAATGCGGTTCTTGGGTTATTCACATGGGATGAGTGCACTCCACCAGAACCACCATACAATTATCGTGAAATGGACATTGAATTTTCAAGATGGGGAGAAGCTCAAAGTGATACAAATGCACAATATGTAGTTCAACCCTGGGATACTCCAGGAAATAGACATAGATTTATTATTGATTCGGATACTTGTACAACTCATATGTTTGAATGGAGAGAGAATTATATAGAATTTCAAAGTTATTATGGATGTTCTTCTACTCCATCTTCTAATGACTTGATTGAATCATGGACTTATACCGGTAGCGATATTCCTACCCCAGGCGATGAAAACCCACGAATTAACCTTTGGTTGTTCAATGGTGTACCTCCTTCTGATGGTGAAGATATTGAAATAATCATTCAATGCTTTGAGTTTACTTCTGATACTATAGCAGTTGATAACTACATAGTTAATCCACAACCTTACTATCTTTACCAGAATTATCCTAATCCATTTAATCCAAAAACTAAAATTTCATTTTCAATTTCAAAAGACAACAAAGTAGATATTTCAGTTTACACTATAAAAGGTCAAAAGATTAAAACTTTAGTGAATAAATTACTTCTAGTTGGAGAGTATTCAATTATTTGGAATGGGAAAAATGATTCAGGTAAATTAGTCTCGAGTGGTATTTACTTCTATAAAATGGGGTTAGAGAATTATTCATCTACAAAAAAGATGATATTACTGAAATAGCATACTTTGAAAATATCAAAGAACTACTTCAAAAACCCCTTTCAATTGATA
>JAGMCF010000246.1 GCA_023129415.1 Candidatus Cloacimonadota bacterium | reverse complement strand
AATAAATAATTTTCGCATAATTTTTATTTGTTCTGCTTAGAAAATACCCAACTTTAAGATCACCAGAACAAATAAGAATGATGCGTCCTATGTGGACGCACTTTCTTATATCTTGGTGATCGGGTATGGGTATACCTCTAAGCAGGATGTAATGAGAGTTGCGTCCTTTTTTGTTTTATGAAGGGCGTGATGAATACTGCAATCGATGTATATCATGTCAAACAAAAATAAACTTAAAGAAAAAGATATTGAGTTCATCTATAAGAAATTACAAAACGGAGAGGAAATACCAGATAAATACAGATTTAAAATACCATTTGAAACACAAAAAGAATATGAACTTACTTATGATGGTAAAGAACGACCAGAAGATATTATTGATAATGTTATAAGTGTTCCATTCCAACCCATTAAGAAATTTGGTAAAATAAAAGAAGAAGAATGGAATAATAAACTTATATTTGGTGATAACCTACAAGCATTAAAATACCTATTAAAGTTAAAAAGTGAAGGAAAACTAAAAAACTCAGATGGAAGAAGAGGTGTTAAATTAGTTTATATAGACCCACCTTTTGCAACAAAACAAGATTTTAAAGGCTCAAAAGGACAAAAAGCTTATCAAGATAAAATAGCTGGTGCAGAATTTTTGGAATTTCTTAGAAAAAGAATAGTATTATTAAAGGAATTATTAACTGAAGATGGTAGTATTTATGTACATTTGGATTGGAAAAAAGCTGATTATGTAAGAATTATATTAGATGAAGTTTTTAGTGAACATAGATTTAGAAATGAACTTATATGGTATTATGGAGAGAGGCAATTACCATCAGCAACAAAATACAATAGCAAACATGAGGTAATTTTCTTTTATTCAAAATCTAATGAATATATTTTCAATATGCAATTCAAAAAGCATTCCAAAGAATATATTAAAAATTTCTTCAAATACATAGATGAAAAAGAAAGACGATTTAGAACTCGTGAAATATCTAATACATATCCGTTAGGGAGACAATACTTAGATGAGACACCAGGTATTGCTATGGATACAGTTTGGGATGATATTCCTGCTATTCATAGTGCAAAAGCAAAACATGAACAAACAGGTTTCCCAACTCAAAAACCAGAAAAACTATTAGAACGCATAATAAAAACCTCTTCAAATTCAAGAGATATTGTCCTTGATGCATTTGCAGGTTCAGGTACCACAGGAGTGGTTGCAGAAAAATTAAATAGAAAATGGATAATGATAGATTCATCAAAGTTAGCTATTTATACTATGCAAAAGAGAATATTAAACTTAAGAGAAGATATTGGGAATAAAGGTAGAAATTTAAAACCTAAAACTTTTGTAATTTATAATGCTGGATTATACAAAGATTCGGGATTTTTAGAACAAATGGATAAAAAAGATTATAAAAAATTTCTAATGGAATTATTTCAAGTTTATCTAAAGAAACATAAGATAAATGGATTAGAAATGGATGGGATTTTAAATAGTAAATCAGTAATGATATTCTCACAAAATAATTATCTTACTGAAGATTTTGTAAATGAATTACATAAAACTGTTGGTAGTGCTATAAAGAATGAAATGTATATAATTGTACCACAAAGTGTTGTAAGATTCAACCAGGATTATATTGATAAAGGTGATAAGAGATATATAATATTAAGGGTTCCATATTCAATAATACAGGCAATCCAAGAAAAAAATTATAAGAGAGCAAAACAACCCGTATCTAAAGAGGAAATAAATAGGACTATTGAGAGTGTAGGATTTGATTTTATATATCCACTGAAAGTTAAATGTGATTATTATATTAGAAAAGAAAAAACCTTATTTGATAACTATGTAATCGAAATAAAGGAATTTGAACCAATACAAATAAGTAAAAACCCTCTTAAATTTGAAAATCCTAAAGAAGAAGCACTTAGCATGGTAATGTTAGATACTGATTATGACGGAGAAATATTTAATATAGATAATTACTTTTTTGGTGATGAGATTAAAAAAAACAATTATAAAATTTCAATACAGGAAGAGAACGTTGGCGAAAAAATTATGATAATATATTTAGATATTCTTGGAAATGAAAAGAAAGAAGTAAAAAATAAAAAAGACTTTATGAGAGAATAATTATGCCTGAAACAATAGATCCATTAAAATTAGTGCTAAAATTATCTGATAGAACAAATAACATTGATATATCAAAATACGAAGATTTTATATTGTCACTTTGTGGTGAAAGAGAATATCAAATTGAATCTATTAGAAAAGCTGTGAAATTTTTTATAAGTGATGAATACAATAATACTAAAGAAATTGTAAGGAAAAATTATAGAAGTAATCCCAATATACATGATTTTTATGATAATGAATTATTATTAATAAATCAATTGATATTTCCAGATAAAAAGAGTTGTACAATTGATTTGGCTACTGGTACTGGCAAAACTTGGGTAATTTATGGGGTTGCACGAATATTGTTAGCAGAAGGATTAGTTGATAATGTATTAATACTGTGTCCATCTCTTACTATAAAGTGGGAATTACAAAAAAAATTTAATAATATTTTTACAGTAAGACCTGAATTAAAAAACACTTTGGATAAAAATATAAAATATAGAAATCCAGGAATAATAGATTCTTCAAAAACAATAAAAAAAGGAGACATTTGTATAGATAATATTCATAAAACATATGATTATGTTGGTTCATCAATTGAAGATAGTTTGAAAAATAAAGATAGAAATATTTTAGTTATTAATGACGAGGCACATCATTTAATTAACGCTGATGCTCATATAGGAATAAGTGAGAAAAGTAAAATGCTTGAATGGTATAAGTTTTTAATTGATGAGAATTATAAATTCAAGTATATACTTAATTCAACTGGAACACCTTATAAAGGGGATAATTATTTTAAGGATGTTATTTATAGATATTCAATAAGACAAGCAATAGAAGATGGATATGTAAAAGATATAAATTATATAGAAAAAGATGAATTAAAGGGATGGGATCAAAAATTTATTGCTATTTATGATATACATAATGAAAATAAAATAAAATATGACAAGGCACAAAAACATATCACTATTTTTGTAACAAATGAAATTGTAAATACAGATAAAATTGCTGATAAAATAAGAAAATATCTTATTGATAAAGAAAATATAACTGAGGAAGAAGCAAGAGATAAAGTTCTTCCCGTTACATCCAGCAAGAAACACGAAAAGAATAGAGAAAAATTAAAAACAGTTGATGAACCCGAAAATCCAGTTGAATGGATAGTATCTGTTAGTATGCTTACAGAAGGTTGGGATGTAGATAATGTATTTCAAATTGTACCACATGAAGAGAGAGCATTTAACTCAAGGTTGCTTATATCACAAGTTTTAGGGAGAGGATTAAGAGTACCAGATGAATATAAAGAAGATTATTTAAAACCACAGGTTACTATTTATAATCATGATGCATGGAGTGAAAATATCGATGACTTGGTAATAGAAGTTGCGGAGATAAGTAAAAAAGTTATAAGCAGAATAAATCCTGAATCACAATATAGTTTTTCTGTTTATTATATGGATATTGAAAAAAAAATAAAATCTGAAACAAAAACACCAACAAAAGGAGAAGTTAGTTTACCAAGCACATTGGGATTTAGGAATACAAAAGAATATTTAGAAACAATATTTAGAGATGTTAGAGACAGAAGAACAAGAATAAAAAGAACAAAAGTAGATACTAAAAAACATACAATTGAAAAAGCTGTGAATGATGTATTTAATAATATTTATCTTTTAGATAAAGAACATAAAAAAGATTATACAAAAAAAGTATCAAAAGAATTTATAAGAAAATTAATAGTTAAAGAACTTAATAAAATTGGAGAAAATGATGTAGCAGAACATAATCTACAAAGGGCTAAAAGTTCGTTTAATACACTGTATAGAGGAATAACAGGTCAATCAACAATTGAAAGATTGTTTAGTGATTTGAAACCATTATATACAGCCGAGATGAATAAAACCTCGTTAAGTATAAATGAATTAAAAAGAGATAAAGGTATAATGTATTCGAATCAATCTATCGAAATACTTAATAAAGATGAATTAGATGTTTTAGATGAAGTAATAAATGAAATAAGAGGAAGATATAATATTAGAATAGATGATGAAAAATATAAATCACCATCATCAATTACATTTCTGACATCTAAAAATGAAATAGATTTTGCTAAAAGATTAACTATGGAAGAGAATATAGAAAATATTGATAAATGGATAAAATCAAAGGATAGAGGATTCTATTCAATACCCTATATTCATAGACCAGGTATGCATTCAAAACAGTTAAATTTTAATCCTGACTTTATTATTAAGAAGAACAATGAGAAAATAATTATTGTAGAAATAAAATCAGATGATGATACACAAATAAAAAATAGAGATAAGATTGTTGGAGCAGAAAGTTATTTCAAAGAAATTAATAAAAAGTTAAATAAGAAAAAACAATTATATCTATTTCATTTTTTGTCACCACAAAATTATAATGAATTTTTCCAAAAAGTAATAAGAAATGACCAAAATTTTATATCTGATTTACATTTACAATTAAGAGAAATGAGTAGAAGGGAAATTAAAGGACAATAAATATATGTACAAACAAAATAATAAATGGGAAATAATAGTTTGAATTTATAAAGATTATTAGATAGATAAAGAAAGTATGAAAGGTATATTTTGAAAAATAATTACAAAGAAAATAACAAAATTATAAAAGTAAATAATGAATAACGAAAATATTTAATCAAAATGAAACATATAGGTTGAGAAATGAAAAAGAATAATTTATTAATAATTATAGGAGTAATATTATTTATTATTGGGTGCACTTCAGAAGAAAAAAAAGTTATTGAAACATATGACGGCAATAAGAAGAAAGCTGAAATTGTTACATTAAATACTAACTTGCTTATGGAAGATATTGAGAAATTTCATGGCAAGGGAAACTATAGAAATGGTAAGAAAGTTGGTAAATGGGTATGGTATCAAGACGATGGAACTATTGAAATGGAAGGAAATTTCAAGGATGGTAAAACAGCTGGTAAATGGACCTGGTATTATAGTAATGGAAAAATAAAAATGGAAGTATTATTTAATGATGAAGAAAAGATAACCAAATGGATAAAGTATGATGAAGATGGAAATGTAATTGAGGGAAAGGTTGTTGGAAATCAATAGTTTGGGATAATTGATATAAGATAAATCACTTTTGAGAATTTTACCAATATTAGTATACCAATCATATTAAATAATTTGGAGAAAAAATGAAAAGAATTTACTTAATATTTGTTATTTGGATTTTATTATTTGTTTTTGGTTGTGGTCCAACAAGTTTTGTAGTTCTTCGTGATGTGCCACTTAATCCATCTATGGTAGTAGTTCCAGTAAATCCATTGGCTTATCAGGTTGAATTTGCTAATGATATTGAAGAAATAATAATAGGCTCAGGTGTTAGAGTTTTGCAAAGACCAACAACTAAAGAAATCACTGTTACAAAAGAAGCAGAAAAAGTTGATATTCAAATGCTACAAAGTGGAAAAGCAGAGATGTCTATGGTTGAAAGATTCTATGCGTTTGATGAGATAACAGCAGATTATATTGTTATTACTAACTCATATAGTAATCAAGTGAGAATAATTAAGAATGATACTCAAGAAGTTTTAGCTTCTTTTAAGACATCAAGGGAACCAGCAAATTTAAAAATAAAAATTAAAAATGCATTGAGAGGGATCGGATTAGTTATTAGGGAGTAGCATTTATTAATTTGTGAACCTTAATTTATTGGAGAATATAAAAATTTACAATAAAACTTAATGAACCTACAAGAAAAATACCGGGCAATTAAACTTCTTGAAGTTTCAAGACGATTAGTGCTTTGTAAACAGTATAACAAACTTGTGATATTTTATTGACAAGAAAAAGTGGAATTTATTTATGTTCCAACATATACAAAAGTTATTATAATTACAAGAACATATTTTGGGTTAGATATTATGAAGCGAGGATATAAGGTTATTATATTGCGACTTCACAAGCTATTTATTTTGTTAGACCCAAATGTGGTAATCAATCACTTATTAAAACAGAAAGGAGTTTATAATGGCTGTTAATTCAAAATTTAATGTTTATATTGGTAAATATATACCTAAAATTGGTAATCCTCTTGTAGTTATTACAGGAAAAGAATTTGAAGGCACATTACTTTCGGAATATTTTATATTTATTGAAAATCATAAACGAAAAGAATTTTTTGCTCTTCGTCTGGAGAGCAGAAAAATAAATTTTAAAGATGCTTTAAATATTGATTTAGATTATATGATGGAAGAAGCATTAAGACTATCTGAAGCTCAAATCGATAATTTTATATTCAATCAATATACAAGTAAAAGTCCTCTACGGTATTTCGATTTTCGAGTAAAATTGGAGAAATCAAAACATTCTTCATTAGCTCGTCTATTTCTAAACAATAACTTTAATGATGAGTTTAAATTCATAATAGACCAATCGAGAAATGATTCTTTACTCAAATTTTTTGAATTGTTAGATAAATGGCAAATTTCATCAATTGAGATTAAAACATTTTATTTAAAAAAATGATTAATTCTCAAATATTTTGTTTTATTGGAGTCTAACCATATAAGCAGTTCATATGTTGCACAACCAACATATAATTGTTTGCTTGGATAAACCATTGTTCACAAAATTTATGTGTGTTTTATATAATTAAATAAGCATCTATCCTCCCTAAAGGTGGGTGGTGTTACCTCAAAATAACTTCATTAAACTTAATTTAAGCTATGCAGAACGTAAGAAAAGGGCTAAATCATACAAGAATGGAGAGTTTAATCAACCATAAAAAGTTTATTATAGTCGTTAAATAAAGTTTCTAATATTAAATAAATTTTAAATTTTATTGACAAGATATATTTAAAAAGTAAAAAAGTGTTTGATATAAATAAATAATAAATTAATCAAATTGAAAAGTCAAGGAAATGTAAATAAGTTAACTTATTATTTGGGGGTAAGTTATGAATATTAAAAAGATTGTTACAATATTAAATTATTTATCTACAAAAATACCTTATCTAACAAAATTGAAAGTAGCAAAGCTATTATACTTTTTAGATAAAGAACATTTTATTAGATATGGAAGGTTTGTAACGAATGATTATTATGTAAAATTAAAATATGGTCCTGTACCAACAAGAATCCTGAACATCATAAATAATCCAAATATTAGTCTTATGCACAAGAGTATTCTAAATTTTTTAAGTTCAAATATTTCTTTTGGAAATGAGCCAAATAGAACTGTAAAAAGCAGAAAATCACCAGATTTAGATGAGCTTTCAAAGTCTGAAATAGAAGTTCTAGATTACATAATTGAAAAATATGGAAGAAAACATATAGGTGAGCTTATTAATTTTTGCCATAAAGAATTTGCCTGGAAGAATACTCAAGAAAATGAATTTTTTTCAGTAGAGGATATCATTCATAATCTTAAAGAAGATAGAAAGCAGGAATTATTAAAAGTTTATGAAGACTATAAAACTGAAAATAAAGAATTAAGAATAATTTATTTTTAGTTAATGGTTATATCAAATAAAGCAAAAGGTTCTCTTTTTGAAGCGTTCTTGTATGCTGGAAGTGTTATTCGATGTGAGCTTGTGTTCCCTGATGGTAAAAAAAAATTTAAAAGATTAATTGTTATTAGTAATAAAAACAAATATACAACATTATTTCTGACTTCAACATCAAAGATAAATAGGAAATACAAATTTTATAGAAAAGATGACATTTTTGTTCAAAAGGGTGATGAATCTTGTTTTGAAAAGGATACATGCATACAATTAAACAGAGTTTTTGAAATTTCATCTCCAAAATTAGTATCAGAATACGTTAATAATAAATTAGATATTCTTAATAAGATTTCTGATGAATTAATGGAAAAAATTTATATTGCTATTAATAAGTCGGTACTAATTGAACAGAAATATATAAAGCGGATTATGTTAGAGAAAATTCACAAAAGATAAAGTATAAGTTTGAGAATATTTTGTTTAGAATTTGTTGCTTTTATTAACAAAAAATTAACAACTTTATTAAAATAATTATTGACAGATCCATATCAATTTTATTTTTTTATA
>JAGMCF010000245.1 GCA_023129415.1 Candidatus Cloacimonadota bacterium | reverse complement strand
AAACAAGATATCTGCATAAAGCAATAAGAGTGATTTCTCATACTTTCTTGGTATTAATTCATTCAATTTATTTTGGATGAGCTCGATCGTTTTTTCTTTTCTGTTAGTAGATAGATAATATAAAGCCAATTTTTCAATTGCTTCCCATTGTGCTTCTGATGAACCATAATCAATAATAATTTTATCTAAAGTTAATTCATATTGCTCGGGCATATTATTTTCAAAATATAAATCTGCAAGAAGGAGATAAACATCTGGTATCTGCGGTTGTTCTGTATAATGTGTTAAAATGCTTAAAGCAGAAAGAATTGCTTCGTTGTACTGTCCAGAAAGTTGAAAAGATTTAATAACTTTTTGTAAAGATAAAATGGAAAATGGACTTTGAGGATAGTGATTTATAAGCTGTTGATAATTTAGAGCAGCATCCTTATAATTCCCACTTATATATTGGCTTTCAGCTAATCTATAAATTGCATTAGGAACTAACTTTGAGTTTGGATATGCATCAACAAGATGTTTGAATTCTTTACCTGCTTCATTATATAATTTTAATTCCATATAAGAGTTCCCAATATATAATCGAGAAGATTCCGCTTCAGATGATGTTGGGTATTTTTGTATTATTTCACGAAACTTACCGATAGCTTCTTCGTATAATGTATCATCATACATTTTTTTTGCAAATTGAAATTCCTCCGAAGATGTTGCAAAAATAGAATTAAAAATAAATAATAGACTAATTAAAAAATATAATTTTTTCATTTGTTGAACCTTTTAAGCTATTTAAATCACTTATATGTTATTCTGGGATTATCTATTGTTTAAAATTATTTCTCTGTCAATAATCCCTTCAAAATTACTTTTATTCCTTGCAAGAATTAATATTGTTTTATTACGAAAATTAGCAAGCAATTCCTTAAAAATTTTGCTCTTATCTTCATCCAGAAAGAGAAATGGATCATCCAGAATTAAATATGGTCTATTTATTGATAGAACTAAAATAACTTGAAGTAATTTCAATTCTCCGGAAGAAATTGAATAAATATTTCTACTCAAATATGATTTAAGCATAAAATTAAATTTATCTGCTAATTCGTAAATCCTTGTTTGAATGTCATCTTTTCTTCTTTCGGATATGAATTCAATTTCATCCTTTATTTTTGGAAAAACAAATTGCTTTTCAGGTTTTTGGAATAGAATAGCAATATTTTCAAACATGTTTTTCATTCTTTTTATATCATGATTTTGGAAAAGAATTTTTCCTTTTTGCAGTTTTTCTTCTCCAGTTAACAGCTTTATTAAAGTAGATTTTCCTGAACCTGTTTTACCAAAGATACCAACTTTCTCTCTAGTATGAATATTTAAAGAAAAATTCGAAAAAATCAGTTCTTTTACTGAAAAGTCATCTCTATATCTAAAACTGATATTTTCAAAAATAAGACTCATTTATCAATATAAAACGCTTCGCTGTCAAAAGGTCAAAACGCTTCGCTATCATAAATAGTCATTGCAAAATGAATGATGACAACTTTTAAGGATGCGAATCATCTTTTGACTTTTTGACCATTAACGATATATGGTTTGATTCTTTTCTGCACCAACAGAGATTATGCTAACTTTTATATTCAGTATTTCTTCAATTATGTGCACAAAATTTTGAGCATTTATTGGCAAATCTGAGAATTCTTTAATATTTGAAATAACTTCATTCCAACCTTTTATGGTGATAAACTTTGGAACTACTTTTTCTAACCTATTTGTCACTATTGGAAAGTGATCTACCCTTTCGCCATCAATTTCATAATGAGTACATATTTTTATTGTTTTCAGACCTGAATAGACATCTAATAGTGTTAAAGCAATTTCATCGAATCCATTTATCATTGCAGAATATTTAGCAATAATAGCATCAAACCATCCGCATCTGCGAGGTCTGCCAGTTGTAGCACCATATTCATGTCCTTTTTCCCGAATATAATCCCCTATTTCATTTTTCAATTCGGTTGGGAAAGGTCCATTTCCAACACGAGTAAAATATGATTTCATAACACCAATTATTTTATCAATTCTTCTTGGATTAACACCAGAACCTGATATAGCTCCACCAATTGAAGTATTTGATGATGTAACAAACGGATAAGTGCCAAAGTCGATGTCTAATAAAGTTCCTTGTGCACCTTCATACAAAACCCTTTTACCTTCATTTAAATATTTATTAATTAAAAATGGTGTATCGATAACAAAGTGTTGTATCTTTTTCCCAATTTTAACTAGATTTCTTTTCATATCTTCCAAATCGGTTTCTTCCAACCAATCAGCTATTTGACTTCTTTTGTTATTAATGATATTATCTATCCTTAAATATAAATATTTGGGGTCAAGCAAGTCAGCAACCCTTATGCCAAATCGTGCAAACTTATCAGAATAAGTTGGACCTATCCCTCTTTTTGTTGTACCAATTGCTTGTTTTTTACTTTTCTTTTCGCTCAATCCATCCAAAAATTTATGTAAAGGAAGTGTTATATGTGCTTGAGAACTTATGAATAATCTATCTCCAACATCAATATTCTGTTTCTGAATATCTTCTAATTCGGAAATTAATTGAAATGGATTAATAACAACTCCATTTGCTATTATACATTTTTTATCTGGATACAAAATGCCTACAGGGATGATATGAAATATGTACTTCTTATCTTTATGAACAACAGTATGTCCAGCATTACATCCACCTTGAAATCGAACAACTACATCCGATTTTTCAGCTAAAATATCCACTATTTTTGCTTTTGCCTCGTCTCCCCAACATGCTCCTAATATAATAGTTAATGACATGTTCACCTCATTATTTATTATTCGTGAATACTAAACTTAATGCCAATAATAGATGTCAATAAAATTAAATTTACTTAAAGCTTATAAGAAAATAATTATCCAAACTTTTATAAGAAGTGTCAATTTATCAGGAATATAAAGATTATAATTAGCTTTATTTAGGATTAATTTTTTGATTAATAATAGTTAGTTGTATATAAAAACTATAAGTTAAAAGTAAAAGATAATTGTTCTTTATTTGAAGGTTATTTCATATAAAAATTGGAATTTTACTAATGACTGAGAATCTTTACTTTAATAAGATTATTTTATTTGTTGATATGAAATTACCAATTCGTAACGAGATAAAATAAATACCACTATTTACATATTTAGAATTCATATCTTTTCCATTCCATATAAGTTCATATTCTTGTAATTCTGAATTTGTCAGAATGAATTTTTTAATTAGTTGTCCTCTAATATTATAAATATAGAGTGAGATAACTTGGTTACTAATTCCTTGCGGAACTTGGAATCTTATTTTTGTTTCTGGGAAAAAAGGGTTTGGATAATTGGTTAAAGAGAAGATATTATCAAATTTATTATAATTATCAGAAACAGGAGTATCTTCACCAAAATCTTGTAGGGCTATTTCGATTAATTGAGCAGATGCATCAATATTCATATAATATAGAGGAAATCCTAAGAAATATAACTTGTAATTATTACTATACTTTATAGCGCAAGGTTTATTTTCCCAACAGC
Organism: Candidatus Cloacimonadota bacterium; assembly: GCA_023129415.1. GTDB lineage: Bacteria > Cloacimonadota > Cloacimonadia > JGIOTU-2 > JGIOTU-2 > JAGMCF01. The sequence goes on along the minus strand of JAGMCF010000245.1, from coordinate 1,159 downwards.
TATCATTAATTGTAGAATCAAAACGATAAATGATTTCAGCATCTCCATAAGTTTCAAACTTGTATATATACTTTAAATAATCACCCCATCCAAGAGGTGGAACTTTGTTTATATCGATATCTAAATATGGAAATCCATTTCCCCCAAAAGCACCTGCAAATCCTTCTGTTGTATTGTATACAGGATTAGTTATATGTAAATAATCTTGATAGATATCTGGAGGAATATTTGATAGATGTTTCCAGCCAGAAATAAATAGATTCCCTCCAGCTAAAAGATAGGATTTCAATAAGTAGGGATTATCTCCTAAATGTGAATCAATGAGTTCATCTGAATGCCAGATGATGGATGAATATTTTACTAATTCTGATAAGGGAGGTATCCCCAATTCCTCAGTATCCCAATCAGTGTGTGAATAATTATCTAATAAATAGTTATAAAAGGAATCCACTTCTGCATCAGTTGGAAAGGCTGGATTTGTGTTATTTGTTTCATCAATTACAAATATCCCTTGATCTAATGAAAAATCAACTGGTATGGCAGAAACCTCATTTGAAAATTTGCTAATATAATTTCCATTACTACTGGTAACTGCAGTTATTTTATAAAAATAGGTTTGTCCATTTGTTAATCCTTCATCAAAATACATTATATCATTTACAGGTTGAGAATTAATTTGTAAGTATTCACCCCCACTTTCTTTACGATAAATATTAAATCCTTCAATATTTGGATCGAAGAATTCGTTCCAGGTTAAAAGGATAGAACCTTTTCCAGGAATAATTTCTTCCAATTCAGGAATCTGTTCTTCATATCCGTAATCTAAAACCCAATTATCCGGATCCCATATTAAACTATCCAGATTACCAACAAGTGAAACATTACAATAATTAAAACCAGAATCAGCCCACACTCTTCCTTCCTGATTATTTAACATATAAGGAATATACATTGCGAAAGGATCACCGTGACTTCCTTCAGAAAAAAGTGTAATTCTCAAAGAATCATATTCATCTGAAGTGTAAGTAGTGTATTTATATCGAGGTCGTCCTTCATTATAAAACCATTGGTCAAAGAACCAATCCAATTCCATTCCACTTACAGATTCAGCGCAATTTTCCAAATCTTCAGTAAGAATATTTCCATACATAAAGTTAGG
>JAGMCF010000244.1 GCA_023129415.1 Candidatus Cloacimonadota bacterium | reverse complement strand
CTATGGAAGGCGGGGAGAATGGATATAATCGGGACATCAATATTCTCAAAAATAAAATTAAATGAAAGAAGAAATTTTCAAAGAAGGAATTATCCCACTGCTGGATGCATTTAAAAATTTTGATAAAAATTCAAGAAACTGGGGATATATTTATAATAAACTAGAAAAGAAATTTGAGGAACTTCGAAAAGAAGTTGAAGATAAGAATATTAAGCTAAAAAATTCCTTACAAAAAAATTTAATACTAAAAAATTATTTATTAAACATAATTGATAACATTGATGTTTGCATTATTATTTTAGATACAAAAAAGGACATAGTTTTTCTAAATCAATTTGCGGAAAAATTATTTAAAAAAGGCATGGAAATGCTTTTAGGAAAAAATATAAAAGATGTTTTACCAAACTGGTATAAACAAACACAACTTGATAAGATATTCAAAATCTATGAAAATATTGAAAAAAAGGAGATACTATTCAATGAATTTTATGTTCAATACAGTAATGTATGTATATTTTCCAAATCGGATTCTGAAATTTCTTTAGAAAACTGGTTGGGAGTTGTTCAAATTTGTTATGATATATCTAATGTTAAAGTTGACCAGCATAGGCAACTCATTAAACAAAAAGCATATTCATTAAACCAAATGATGGCAAATATTTCACATGAAATTAAAAATCCACTATTGGGTATTTTTGCCTATCTTGAGGAATTGAATAGCATAGAAAAAGAGAAATGGAATAATAAGAAATTATCAATCTTAAATGAAATTAAAAAAGGCTTGGTTAGAATCGATGATATTATAAAGAAAGGAATTGAATTTGAAAAATTTCCTGAGCCCAATTTCCTTAGATATGATATAAAAAAGATTATCCAAAATGTAATAAATGAAATATCTACAAAGTTTGATCTTAATAAAAGAGTAATAAAATTTAATTTAGATTTGCCAGGTAATAAACTATTTCTTGACATAGATATTTATTATTTTGAAAAAGCATTTTATAATATTTTAGAGAATTCAATTAAAGCAATACCAAACAATGGAAAAATTTATATAATAGTTAAATATAATAGCTGGCAAAATACTTGCTCAATCATAATAAAAGATAATGGAATAGGTATCAAGAAAGATAATATCAATTATATTTTTGACCCATTCTTTACCACTTATTCAAATAATATTGGTTTGGGTCTTACATATACAAAAAAAGTAATTGATATTCATGAAGGCACTATTCATATTATAAGTAAAGAAGGAAAGGGCACAACTGTAGAAATCAAATTGCCAATTATTCAAGATAAAAAATGAAATATATAAACGAAATTCTTATTGTCGACGACGAGCAAATGAACATTGATGCAATTACTTTAATGTTGAAAAATAAGGAGATCAATATTACTTCTGCCAATAATGGCTTTCAGGCATTGGATTTAATAAAACAACAAAATTTCGATGTTATTATATCAGATGTTAGAATGCCTGGGATGTCTGGATTAGAATTGTTGAAAAAGGTAAGGGAAATATCACTAAAACCTGAATTTATTGTTATTACTGCTTATTCTAAAATATCCGATGCAGTTGCTGCAGTTAAGAATGGAGCATTCGACTATATTGAGAAACCTTTTTCAAGAGATGCTTTGGAGGTTACTTTAGAAAAGGTCAATCGAGAAAAAGCATTAAAGGCTGAAAATATTTTACTCAAAGAAAAGTTTCATGATAAATATAAATTTGAAAATATTATTGGTAAAAATCAAGAAATCCAAAATATTTTTGAAATAATAAAAGTAATCTCAAAAACCACTGCTACTGTTCTTATTCAGGGCAAAAGTGGAACCGGTAAAGAAATGATTGCAAATGCTATACATACTCATAGCAACCGAGCTAATAATAATTTTGTAAAACTAAATTGTGCAGCTCTTCCTGAAAATTTAGTAGAAAGTGAACTATTCGGTTATGAAAAAGGAGCTTTTACTGGTGCAAACAAAACCCATATAGGTAAATTTGAATATGCAAACCATGGAACCATCCTTCTTGATGAAATCAGTGAGTTGAGATTTGACTTACAGGCAAAACTCCTTCGTTTCCTTCAAGAAAAGGAATTTACCCGGGTTGGAGGTAATACTCCCATTAAGGTCGATGTAAGAGTAATTACAACTACAAATAAAGATCTGGAACAATTAGTTGCTGAGAATAAATTTAGGGAAGACCTCTTTTATCGTTTAAATGTTGTAAAAATTCAACTGCCAAACCTAAATGATAGAAAAAATGACATACCATTGTTAACCTATCATTTCATTGATAAATATTCAAAAAAATATAACAAAAACATCAAAAATATTTCCCTAGAAGGAATGAAATTGTTAGAAAAACATAATTGGAATGGTAATGTAAGAGAATTGGAAAATACTATCGAACAAGCAGTCTTATTTTGTGATAAGGAGGTTATATCATCAAGATATTTAAGATTGGAAAATTATAATTTTTTAAGTGCACAAAATAATATTTTTGACTCTGATATTACTATTGCTGAATTAGAAAAAAGAAAAATATTGAAAACTTTAAAAAAATATATGGGTAATAAAACAAAAGCAGCTGAAATTTTAGGTATTACAACAAGAACATTAAGAAATAAACTAAAAACATATTCTCAGCAAATTCAAGATGAGGATTGATACAATTTTTTTTATCTTTAATCAAATAAATCATCAATTAATTTCTGAACATCTTGCTTACTTTTAAATTCTGCTTCATCATTAAAACTTTTTATAACATGCTTAGTTTCTACTCCTAATTCTTTACCTTCAAGATTTGTTAGCATACTCAAAACCCCATTTAATTTGTTTTCAGTTTCAGATAAAACTGAAAGAACACCCTGAATTTGCTGATTGGTGATATCCTGGAATTGTAAATAATCCATTATACTGAATGTTGAATCCTGATTTTGATTAATCGATTTAATAACTTCACTTATTACATCATTTACATTCCCATTACCATTTTTTACAGATTCCAATTGACTTACTATTTAATAAAGATTAATAAAAAATTGGAATATAAAATATTAAATCAGTTCCTTTATTTCCTTTCGAATCAATAGCTAAATAGCCGATATGATTTTTCAGTATTGAATATACAGATCCAAATTCAAAATCAATATCTTTAGGTGCTTTAGCTTCTTCTAAGTATGGTTTTAATATTTTTCTAATTATTCTTTGAGATAAATCTATTCCAATCAATTCTATAAACAATTTTATATAATCTCCTCTTTCAAGGTCTCTAACAGGGTTTCTCCTATCAACATTGATTCTTGAAATATCAATATTTATATCTTCACCTTTATGTATATGTTGTATTTCTTCAATCAAATTGTTAATAACCTCAAACATTTTACTCTTTCTAATTATTATCAGAGGAAGTAGCTCATCTTCTCCATAAATATCTTTTAAATTGGATGAATTAGATGAATTATCTGAATTTGCCTTGGGATCAATAACTTTCTCTAAGTCATTATCCCAAGAGAAAGTAATTAAACTATCTAAATCCTCTATTGAGTTCGTGACCATTAAATCTTTATTTTTTATGAATGCAATAAATTGTTTTGCAAGTAAATTTGCTTCGATCACAGATTTTTTTGCATTATTAAATTGTTTTTTTGATTCTACAGGATCCCTGAAATGTCCCCAACCAAGTGAAATATATCTATTAATTCTGGTCATAATACTTTTAAGATTTATAATAATACCTCTTGCCATTGTTTCAAATGCATCAATCCTATAATTAATTACTTTTTGTTTAATATAATTAAGATTAGTGGTTATATCCTTATATATCAAGATAATGGCTTTTCTTCCCCTGCTTAGACCTACTGGTATTCCAACAATTTCAACAGCAATAATTTGGTCATCTTTTGTCTTTCTAATAGCTTTTTCAATCTTAATTGATTCTCCATTAATAACCTTTTGTTTGAATTCTAATGATTCTTCTTTATCCTTTTCCAAAACAATGAAGTCATCAATCTTTTTTCCTGTTAATTCTTGCATTGGGAATCCAAAAATATTTTGGAAACTTGGATTGACAAGCATCACTGTAAAATTTTCGCTTATAATTGCTATTCCATCTGTAAGTTTGTTTGCTATATTTCGGAAAAAAATATTTAAAAGTACACCTTCTTGCCCTATGTAAGGTAATCCTGTCATAATATCATCCTTTAATTACACAATTATTTTTAACTCATCTTCTACATTTCAACAAATAAAAAATTAACACAAAAATTATTTTACTTCCATTCTTTCTAAAATATTAAAAGTATCCTTAACTCTTTTTACATAATTGATTGTTTCGGCAAATGGTGGAATGCCATTGTATTTTATTACATTTTGTGGACCAGCATTATAAGCAGCTAATGTAGAATCAATATCTGAATCAAATCTCTTTATTAGTATAGAAAGGTATTTTACACCTGCTTTAATATTTTGTTCTGGATTAAATACATCATCTATACCCATATCTATTGCGGTTCGGTCCATCAATTGCATTAAACCCTTAGCCCCTGCAGAGGAAACTGCGTGTGGATTCCCGTTTGATTCATTTAATATTACTGCTCTAACTAAATTTGTACTTATGCCATTCTTCTCAGCTTCTTTATGTATGATATGATTGTATGGTGAAAGCTTTTTTAAAAAACCTTCTATAATAGGATCTTTTTTTACAACAGGATTCTTATCTATAAAAATTTTGGTAAGTTTAGTTAATTGTTGTTTAAATAATTCTTGTTCAGGTGATTCTCCTTGAATTTGTTTGTATAATTCCAGAGCAAGACTGCTGTTCATACTTTTTGCCATAAATTCAGCAATCTTTTGATAGAACATGCTTTGATACAAATCCATTGAATTAGATTCTTCAAACAATCCTCCTAATTGATAACTTTTTCGCATTGATTGAAGCACTTGATTGATAAATATAGATTCAAATTGTTGGCAGGCATTTAATACTTTTCGCTTATCTTCAAGAACAGAATTCTGATTATTAATATTCCAATCAACAGGTTTTATAAGAGATCCGTAATCTATCATAATTTAAATCTTTTTATAATTACAATTTTTTATTCATGCTTCATTTTTTCCTTATTAAAGGAAAATATTTCCATCAATAATTTTTTCATTTATATGAATCTTTATAATAAAAACTTTGATTTTAAGCATACTTATATCCAATTTTCAAAATTCTACATATTAATAAGGCAATAATCCTGCCAAAGAATAAAAAATGAAAAACTTTTTTCAAATCCACAGTTTTGGCAGGAATATTGCCTTAAGTTTATATGATAAAAGTCTGCAAGCAGGTTTAATAAATTATGATAAAATTATTAAGAGAACATTTAGATATTCTTGTTAGTATCGGCATACTTGGAATAGTAGCTATGCTGATTATACCAATTCAGCAATCATTGTTGGATATTCTACTTGCTTTTAATATTACGCTTTCAATAATAATCTTCATTGTTGCTATTTATATTCAGAGACCACTTGAATTTTCAATTTTTCCAGGAATACTATTAATTGTAACACTATTCAGATTAGCACTTAATGTTTCATCAACCCGATTGATTCTTGGTGAAGCCAATGCAGGAAAAATAATCCAATCATTTGGAAGCTTTGTTATTAAAGGTAATTACATTGTTGGAATAATGATTTTTATTATCTTAGTATTGATAAATTTTATTGTTATTACAAAGGGAGCTACAAGAATTTCTGAGGTGGCCGCCCGTTTTACATTAGATTCTACCCCAGGAAAACAAATGGCTATAGATGCAGATTTAAATAATGGATTGATAGATGAAGAGGAAGCTCGAGAAAGAAGAAAAAAAATTGCTCAGGAGTCTGAATTTTTTGGTGCAATGGATGGTGCAAGTAAATTTATTCGTGGTGATGCAATAGCAGGAATTATAATAACTTTTATAAATATTATCGCAGGTCTTGCAATTGGAATTCTGCAAAAGGGATTTTCTATGCAACATGCTATACAAACATATACGATGCTAACAATTGGTGATGGTTTGGTTGCCCAAATACCTGCATTGATAATCTCAACCTCTGCTGCTTTAGTGATTACTAGAACATCCTCAGATAAAAATATATCCACTTCACTTATTGAACAACTCATTAACAAACCTACTGCTCTTTTCATTGCTTCGGGTGTTGTATTCTTCTTTGGAATTGTACCAGGTATGCCATTTCTCCCATTCTTTTTCCTTTCAATAATAACCGCAACTGTTGGCTATTTAAGACAAAAAAGAATTCAGGAATTACAACTGGAAGCTCCTTCTGAAGTACCTGAAGTAACTATGAGACCTGCAGAGGTTCTTGAAAACTATCTTCAGGTAGATCCTATTAGTATTGATTTAGGCTATAATCTTATTCCTTTAGTAACCTCTGAAGAAGATGGTGACTTAACAAAACGGATTCCCATCATAAGAAAACAATTTGCTCTGGATTTGGGCATCATACTCCCTTATGTAAGAATACGAGATAATATCCAACTCAACCCGGATGAATATACTTTTAATATTAGAGGAAATGAAGTTGCAAGAAATGTTTTAAAACAAAATTGTTGCTTAGCTATTGAATCAAAAAATGTAACTGAAACCATTTCTGGAGAAGAGACAATTGATCCAACTTATGGTCTACCTGCTCTCTGGATTCCAAAAGATAAAATTGCACAAGCAAATAAAAATGGTTACATCACAATAGATCATTCTGAAATAATAACTACACACTTTATGGAGACCCTGAATTTAAATGCTCATAAGTTAATTTCACGAGACATTGTCAATGAACTAATTGAAAACCTTAAAAAAGTAAATCCTAAACTTGTAGAAGAACTTATCCCTTCTCCTGTAAGCTATGGTTTGCTTCAAAAAATATTGAGAATGCTTGTTGCTGAAAATATTCCTATTAAAGATTTAGGTCTTATAGTTGAATCAATAAGTGATTTGATAAAAATTACTCAAGATGCTGAACTGATTACCGAAGGTGTCCGAAACAATCTTAAAGAAACAATTGCCCAAAGATTCAAGGATAAAAATGGTATAATTAATGCTTATATATTTGATAGTAAATTAGAACAATATATTGGAAGAGAAATCCAAAAAGCTTCAACATCAGGGATTGGTCTTACTTTACAGCCATCATTAGTTAATAATATTCTTAAAGAAGCTCAAAAAGTAATAAACGAATGCTCAAAAAATGATATTAAGCCAATCATTATTGTTGGACCAAATATCAGAAGATTCGTATGGAATTTAATATCAACAACTTTTCCACAAACTACAATTCTTTCATATGGTGAACTACCAGCTCTAGCAGATATCAAATCTTTTGGAATGATAAAATTCCCAATACCTGATGAAGCCACAAATAAAAATAGAGGTAATGAATGAGAGTAAAAACCTTTTTTGGCAAATCTGTTAAGGATGTTTTGTTAAAAATAAAGGATGAATTTGGTGAAAATGCAATCATTCTAAAAACTGAACATCTCCCATCAAATAAGGTTAAAGATGATTTAGTAATGAAAGCTATCGCTGCATATGATGACCAGACATTTATTGGAAAATCAATTCATAAGAAAAAAGATCGACATATAGATTCTTCACTAAGTGAAAGTTCTAATCTTCAAAATTCAAACCATTACGATATAGGATTATTAAAGGAAGATTTTGAAAAATTACGCAATGATTTATATAAAATACAGGATAAGTTCCCGGAAAGAGAAATCAATTTCACTCATAAAATTATGGAGTATTTCGACACATTAACAAAAAATGGAACTCATCGTGCTATAGCTGCAAGTATCATAGCAAAAGCAGAACAACAACTACTAAAAAACAAAATCCATGAAAATGGTAAAACGAGAGAAGTTGTTTATGATGAAATAGTTACAAACCTAAATATTAAACCAATATTTCCTAATTCAAAACCATATATCATTGCTTTAATTGGACCAACTGGTGTGGGTAAGACCACAACTATTGCAAAATTAGCAACAAATATGGATTATTTTGCAACCAAAAAAACAGCTCTATTCTCAATTGATACATTTAGAATAGCTGCAATTCAACAGCTTCGAACATTTGCAAATATTTCTAATATTCCTTTTGAAGTAATTTATAAACCCCCTCAATTAGCCCAAGCAGTTGAACGACATCAGGATAAGGATATTATCCTTATTGATACAATTGGTAGAAGTCCGCGTAATAGTGAATCTCTTATAGAACTAATTGAATTATTTAAGCAGATAAAAATAAATGAAATTCACCTTTTATTAAGCGCAAATATGAACGAAAATGATATGTATGATGCGTATAATCGATATAAGTTAGTTGGAAAGATAGAGAAAATTATTTTCTCAAAATTGGATGAAACCTCTCAACCAGGTATTATATTGAATTTCCTTATGATGAATAATATTCCTATTTCATATTATACAATGGGACAAAATGTCCCTGATGATATAAGAAAAATCACTAAAAATAATTTTGTAAATCTATTTTTTCATAAAGAAACTACATTAGCATAATAGAAATAAATCATTATGGATGAAGAGAATTATTTGATGGCAAATCCAGATCAAGCTGAAAGTTTGAGAAAACGATATCA
>JAGMCF010000243.1 GCA_023129415.1 Candidatus Cloacimonadota bacterium | reverse complement strand
TCTAAAAAATTTGCAAAAATGGGTTTCAACAAAAAATCTGTCAGATTTTGTAACTCTGTCTATCGATGGAGATAATTTTTCTTTAAACAATTTCCAAGAATTGATAGATAAATATTCAAATGATAAACGAGTAGAAGATATTGATTATAATGAAAGTGAAATAAATAGGTTATGGAAGGTTAAGTCCATTTTACAGAAGTATAAATATTATCCAATGCTTATTATCTTACTGATAGCAACAATACAGCTTTTTTTGCTCCGAAGACTTATCAGAAACCTTCAGAAAGACAAATGGCAATTATGGATACAATCAGGATATAAGCACTTATATAAAATCCCGCATTTGCTTACCGAGTTAATTATTTTATTTCTAATAATTATCTTAACTATTGGTATACCGATTTATTTTTGGCAGGATAAAATTTATCAATTATTTGATATTCAAATATTGAAACTAAATTTTGGATGGTATGGAGTTTTTTGTCTTTTGGGAGTATATATTTTTATTTGCTTTTTAAATTTGATTTCTAAAGACAAAACCAAAATATGATTATTCATTTGAAAGGCTAATTTAGTGGGAAAAGTAAAAGGTTTTAAAAGTCAAATTCCTAATGCCCTTACTTTATTCAGGATAATTCTTATTCCTTTATTTATTTACTTTGCAATTAAGGAATATTACCCTGCTTCATTATTGGTTTTTATAATTGCATCTTTAACAGATACATTTGATGGGATAATTGCAAGGAAATTTAAATATGTATCAAGTTTTGGTAAGATTTTCGATCCTTTGGCTGACAAAGTTTTAGTTGCTTCTGCACTAATTATTTTAACATTATGGGGTTTAATATATTGGTGGCTGACACTTTTGATATTAGCAAGAGAACTATTTATGACTCTGCTCAGAAATCATCTAATTAAAAGAAAGATTTATTTGGCAGCTAATATATTTGGTAAGATTAAAACTACCGCTCAAATGTCCACAATTATTTTCTCACTTTTCTATAGAAGTTTTCTTCCTAAATCATCCGTAATTGAAAATATTATATTAATTGCATTTATTTTAGTAACTATTATTACCTGGCTTTCTGCAATAATTTATATATTTCAAATCAGAAAGGAAATATATGCAAAATAAAGTCATAGTATCTGTTCTTTTAATTTTGGTACTAATCTTATTTGGGTGTGGCAAATCTAAATCTTCTCATGAATCTTATACAGATATAAGAAAACCCATTTCATGGGGCAAGTCAAGTGTCATTTTTGCATTTGCAGATGATAAGGTATGGGATTATGGCAGATTAGAAATTTTCAAATCACTTGAACGTGATTTTTTTACAACAACAAACGAAAAGCTATTTAATGTTCAAAGAGAAGATATTTCAAAAATAAAAAATTATTATAAATTTGCAAACCTGCTTTTTTTATGCGATACAAGTTCAAATTATCCCACATCCCAATATGTAAAATCAATTATACCAGTTCAGACTTCTTCTTTATCAGACTTAATCCCTGCAGATATTATTGCAGTTAAAGATAACTGGTCACAGAATCAAGCAGTGGTTTTCTTAATTGGAAAAGATATTGAAACTCTTTTACTTTATACTTTCCAAAAATCTAATGTGATATTTAATATTTACAAAGACAGTGAAATAAGGCGAATCAAAAACCTTATTTATAAACCTGGCTTTAACAAAGAGGAGATTGAATATCAAATGAAGCATTATCCCTGGCATTTTGATTTACCTTACCAATATCTTACATTTCGAAGAGATGATGAGAATAATTTTGTGTCTTACCTGCTTCGAGTCGAAAAGCATCCAGATAGATTTTTAGCAGTATACTGGGAAAATATGCCAGAAGATAATGTGAACAAACAATGGCTCTGGAATAAAAGGTTGGAATTAGGTAAAAATTATTATGAAGGAGATGAGTTCTCACCAGAAGATGTTACTCAAGAGAAGACACATTTCCTATCTTATGATGGGTATAAACTTTACGGCAGATGGCAAAATCCAAATCATTTTATTGGAGGGGCATTTGTCAGCTTTGCTTTCTATGATGAAAAACAGAAGATTGGTTATTTAATTGATAATGCAGTATTTTTTCCGGAAGGTAATAAGCTGCGAGCACTTCTGGGGTTAGAAATTATTAGTAAAACATTTAAAACGAATTATAAGGGTATTAATGAAAAGAAAAATAAGGTTGTATTTTAAACTTATTCTAATTTCTTTATTGAGTTTATTATCATCTGTTTTGACTGCACAAAATATTAAAATCAATGAAATTCTATATGATCCTGCTGGAACAGATACTGGAAATGAATGGATTGAATTATATAATGATGATTCTACAATAATAAATCTCGAAAATTGGAAAATCGAGAAAGCTGGAACATATTTTTCTGTATGTTTTACTTTTCCAGATATTTCTATAGCTTCTGGGAAGTTTTTATTAGTCGGTGAATCAAATATAGCAAATGCTGACTTGACCGCCCCGCTTGCTTTTCAAAATGCTGGAACAGCTACGGATGGGGTCAGAATCATTTCAGCAGATGGTGATACCATTGATACCATACTTTATGATTCCCCGAATTCCAACAATCTCCCAGGAGATGCAAACCAGCCGGGGATTTACTTTGCACCCGATGTGCCTTCAGGTTATTCTCTGATGCGTTACCCTGACGGATTTGATACAGACAATTGTGAAAATGATTTTTTTGAGTGTGCTAATCCAACACCAGGTGAACCAAATTTTCTGGCACAGGATTTAGAAGTCGTTTCTATTTCAATTTTTCCACAACATCCTGATACTCTGGATGATGTATATTTTTCCTTTGAAATTAAAAATAATTCCCCTTTTCAAATTCCACCTGATAGTTGTAGATATAAAATCTTTGTTAACGATACATTATTTTTTGAGAATGTTATTAATGATACAATAAATGCAGATGAGACTGTTTCTATTGAAACTTCTTTAGGGATATTTACCAATGGCCTCTATAAAATAGCCGTTCAGATATTCTTTTCTGGCGATATTCAGACTAATAACAATTCAATTTCCAGTTCCTTTCTCGTTGGCAGAACCCCAATTATAATCAGCGAGATTATGTTTGCTCCAACTCCTCCAAATGTAGAATGGATTGAAATCTATAATCGTTCTGAGAAAGACTTTTCTCTCAAGAATTGGCATGTAAGAGACTCAGGAATAAATTGGAATACTATTAGTTCAGATAAAATTTTGGCTGCCAATTCTTTTGCTGTAGTAAGTAACGACACTATCTCAGTAAAAAACTATTATAACAATAATATGTTATTTTTCCAAACCTATAGTTGGTCCAATCTAAATAATGATGAGGATGAGGTTATATTTGCAGATAAATATCACACAATTCTTGATTCAATTTTCTATTCTGACCAAGAAATAGATTTTGAAGACAATTATTCTCTTGAGAGAATTAACCCTTTTGATGATGTTTCCGATAACTGGGGAGTTTCAACAGATAGTCTTGGAGCTACACCAGGCAGAGTTAATAGCATTACACCAAAGGTTTATGACCTATGTGCATCCTCTTTTACAATAGAAGTGGATGATAATTCCATATCATTATCAGGAGTTTGCTCAAATATTGGATTTAATGACATCGAAGATGCAGAAGCGATATTTTTTAATGACATCAATTTCAATTCTCAATATGATGTAGGAGAAGAAATATCAATTGATGACTTTTCAATTCCTTATGAAGGAATGGAAGAATTTTCTTATAATTTTGAAATTGTTGAAGATGGTTACTATCTTTTTGGATTTCTTATAGTTTCTAATTTGGATTTAGATACATCTAATAATTTGATTTTTACTACTTACAACTCTCCACAAAATTATCCATTACCTATCAATGAGATACAGTATGCTTCGTCTGAAAATGAGCCAGAATGGCTGGAACTGTATAATAATTTTTCTTACCCAATTGATATTTCTAACTGGATTTTAGCCGATAAAAAGGATACTTTGAATTTATGGTCAGTAAATCCAATTTGTCAGCCGGAAGAATATATTATTATTGTTGAGGATGAATCCGACACATTGCAAATCTTAGAAAAATATTCTTTACTTGATTCAACTTATTCTGTGAAATTTGTAGTTGGTCTACCTATATTAAACAACGATGAAGATATGCTTTTACTCAGGGATGAATATGGGACACTTATAGATAGTGTGTATTATTTCTCAGGTTGGGGAGAAATTTCAAACAATTCTTTAGAACGAATCAATCCCAATGTAAACAGTAACAATCCTGATAATTGGGAAAGTTCTATTAATTCTCTTGGGGCAACCCCGGGATGGGAAAATAGTTTGCATATTGAGATGATAAGTCCAAAAGTTAAATTATCCATCAACCCCAATCCTGTTTCTTTACGAGAGAAAAACTCAGTTTTGATCGAATACAACCTGCCAGAAGCTTTATCAAAAGTAAATGTACGAATTTTTGATATGAGAGGTAGAATGATTCGCTGGCTCTCTGACCAGGAATGGCTCGGTTCGAAAGGTGCAATTATATGGAATTGTAAAGATGACAATGGAAGAGTTGTACCAATCGGAATATATATTGTGCATTTAGAAGCTACTGGCAAACAGAGTGGAAGAATTTTCCAGAAAACGAAAACAATGGTGATTGGGGAGAAGTGATGCCCATCTGGAAAACACTTCCCTAATTCTGCTAATTGGTATCTCCCCACCACAGGATTTACACAAGAAATACACTGGAAGATAAAGAACTATTTTGAATAGTTTATTTCTTTGTTTACCTTTCCATTTTCCGTTTTTTTGTATTGTAAGATTTGCATTTTGGACACTGTTTTTTGTTCATTTTTATTTCCTTAAATAATTTTCTTGCTTTAAATGGTTGCCAAAAAAAATAGTTACTTATCATTTTAGCAACAACATTTTGTCTATTACGCCTGATTTTCATATGAAACCTACATGTCCCGAAAGAAACTCGGGACACAAAGGAGCATGAAAATTATTAAGGATTTAAAATAGTTTAATTTTATGAATAAAATATTGTTCGTGTTAGTTCGTGTGGTTCGTGGCAAAAAAAGGATTTTCAGATGAAACAATAATCTCTTGTCATATGTTTATGACATATATTTCTGATTTGTAATGTTTTTATGACAAAATATCATCTTAAAAAATATATGAAAATTATAAAAAAATACTTATTTTCCGTCAGGGAATGGTCACTGACGGCTCCTTCTATTTGCAAAAAAATATGGAGTCTTCGTCTCAAAACAAGGTTATAATAGACTTTTACATAATTTCCAGATATGGCTACTTAAAAAAATTGAAATAATTATTGGCAGAAAAAAAATTTTTCAGAAAGTTACTTAAAACTTTGGCACATAAATTGCATATATTATTGTGTTATAAATAGAAGTGGTGAAAACTTGAGTTAAGTTTGCTTTATCTAACTTGACTTAAGTTTTGCCAATTCATCCTGATTCGGGATAAGTCAACTTAGAGAAATCTTTGCGAAAGTTTCAAACTTTCGCAAAGATAAAAACTCTGCTAAAAAAATTGACATAATTTTTAATTGAAGCCAAATTGGGTTTGAGATGAATAGAAAAATAAACGAGAATTTGGAAAGAATTAATTCCAAATTCGTAATTATAACAAGGAAGACATGATATGACTTAGCTAACATAAAGAATTTAATTTTCGCATAATTTTTATTTGTTCTGTTCTGAAAATCGCAAATTTTAAGACAACCAGAACGAGTAAGAAGGATGCGTCCGTATGGACGCGATTTCTTATGTCTTGGTTGTCGGGTATTGCGATACCTCAGAACAGGGCGTAATTGGAAGTTGCGTCCTTTTTTTATTTATAGCAACTTTGCGTCCCGATGTTTATCGGGAGGAACTTTCGCAAAGATAGAAAGGAGAAAAGATGGGAACACAACAGGTGTTACTCATAGTATTGAGCGTAATTATAATAGGCGTAGCAATTGCTGTTGGTATTGCTATGTTTGGTACACAATCAGCAAGTTCAAATCGGGAGGCACTTAAGTCTGACCTGGCGACCTTTGCTGCACAAGCTCTGGCTTTTTATAAAACACCGGCTGGTATGGCTGGTGGAGGTAATGGTAACCCCGGTTTTGGTGCAAATGTAGCTGAGGCACAGAGAACTTGCGGCAGATGGATAGGATTTGATGCAAATGGTGAATTTACTAATGATAACGGATTCTATTCGCTTAGCTATTTGTATAACAGAGATCGTATACTAATAACAGGTTACGGAAATGAAAAAGGACAAGACCCAACTTATTCAAATTGGACTACCCCACCAGACAGAATTGGGAATGTCGGGTGCTATATGCATATTCGTCCAAAACTTAACCCGCAATTTACGCTTGGCATTTACAATTAGTTAAATTAGTATCGGTCAGCCTCGGCCAGTCTCCCGATATATCGGGAGCCCCGACAGGCGAACAGACGGGTCAGCCTCTGGGTTCGCAGGGACGGGTATAAGTTCGGGAATATATTTCTAGGACTTAACCCGCAACGAAGTGTGGGTTGAGGACAGATGAAACATACTCATTTTCGCAGTTCTCGGCTCAAGCTCACTCTGTTCTCTTCGAGCCAAGTCCTGCTTTTTAGACTTAACCCCAAACGAAGTTGGGGTTAAGAACAGACATATTTCGCAATTCTATATTTATCTACCATAAACTTATGTGTAAAAAAAAAGGAAATTCCTATGCAATCAAGTTAGATGTTGGAGACAAGACATTCATAAAGAAGATGCTTCTACAACAGGGACGGGACAGATGAGGATGGTTGAGAAGTCGCTCCGGGAATATATTTCTACAAACTGGAATATGGTGATAATGCGGTTACTAGAAAAATGCTATTAATCAAACAATATAGGAACAGTTCACTAAACTGTCCGATAAATAATGGTTACTTCCATGAAGTGACTTCACATTTATCTATTCAACTCATCAAAAGTATCCATATATTTTTTTAAAATATTAGCTCTACTGTGATGCCGTAATTTTTCCTTTGCTTTTTCTTCAATTTGACGGACTCTTTCTCTGGTAATGTCAAAAATATGTCCTACTTCTTCTAATGTTCTCGGTGTTTCATCTCCAATACCAAATCGAAGTTTAATAACTCTTCTTTCTCGCTTGGTTAAGGTTGATAAAACAGATTCCACTTGCTTTCTAAGAAGAGTTCTTTCTGCAATTTTTTCTGGAGAAATCATTGTATCATCTTCAATAAAATCACTCAAAGTAGTATCACCTTCTTCATCACCAACTGGTTTATCAAGCGAGACTGGACGCTTTGATACATTTATAATACTTTTAACCTTCTCAACAGGAAGGTCTAATTTCTGGGCAATTTCTTCCGGGTAAGGTTCTCTTCCTAAAGTTTGCACAAGCAAATTATGTGCTCTTGCTACCTTATTAATAGCTTCTGCCATATGCACAGGCACACGGATAGTACGAGATTGATCGGCAATTCCTTTTGTTATTGATTGTCTAATCCACCATGTAGCATAAGTAGAAAATTTATATCCTTTATGATAGTCATATTTTTCAACAGCTTTTATCAAGCCAATATTTCCTTCCTGTATTAGGTCAAGGAAACTTAATCCGCGATTATTGTATTTTTTTGCAATACTTATTACAAGTCTAACATTAGCCTTAATCATATCATTTTTTGCAATCTCTTTCTCATAGGCAGCAATTTTAATATCTTTCATAAGTTTTTTTAATTCATCTGCTGTCATTCTAGTTTCTAATTCAACGCGACGAATCTTACGACGATTGTTCTTTATTTTTCTAAGTGCGTCTATAAAGATATTTGGATCAAGCCCTGTAGCTTCTGCAACTTCATTAAAATCCTTCTTGCTTTTTTCCGCTCTTCTGCCAAGAGTACAAATTTTTGAAGGGGTGTAACCCCTTATATTACTTACAACATTAATACGGTTAACACTAACAGTTATTCGGGCTAATAGACTACTGATTCTATAAATGAGCCTTTGAATTAGGTAATCAGTAAAATACACATCCTCAAATAAAGCCAAAATTTTATCACGACATTCCTGAATTTTCTCAGCAACTGTTTGGGTTTTGGAAAATTTTTTAGTTGGTTTCTTATTAATGATCATCTCAATCTCATCAGAAAAGATAGAAGCTTCCTTGGTTTTCCTTTCCAATTCATTTATAAGTCGTTCATTATTTTCTTTATCAAACCAGCTTCCAAATTCAATTTTGAGGATTTGATCAATTTTCATCTTGTTTTCACGATAGCGCTTAACCACATTCTGGAATTCCTTCAAGCTACTCCCACAAAGTAGAGTCATACGATTAATATGCTTTTGGGCATTCTCAATTCTCTGAGCAATAGCTGTCTCCCCTTCAGGAGTAAGCAATGGGACTTTGCCCATATCTTTAAGATACATACGAACAGGATCATCAAAATATCTAATCTTTAAAGGAGTGGGTTTGATCTTCCTGATAATTTTTGGTTTGCGAATCCCACCCTTCATTGTCTCATCAACTATTTCAAGACCGCTATCCTTTAATTCATTAAAGATATCATCAATTTTATCCAAAAAGATAGGATTGTCTGGCAACATGGTATTTATCTCATCATAAGTAACATATCCACGTTCACAACCAAGTTGCTTTAGTTCTTCAATAAATTGACTAATTGTCATCATAAAAATCTCCTAAAATTACAATTAGTTTGAGATATGCAAAATAGGGTTTTTTTGACTTCACCCCTGCCTTCGCCGAAGCGGCTACGCGCAGGCAGGTCAATCCTCTCCTAAAAGGCTTTTCATTATACATAAGTCTGTAGACCCGTTTCTATAAATTGTTTAGAAGCCCACGATTTTAATCGTGGGTAACAATGAAGCCATACTTTTCTAACCATTTTAATGGTTTATAAATTTGGTAAACCGTTGAAACGGTTGATATTTTCCAACTTTCTTTTTAATACCCACAAATGAATTTGTGGGCTTCTATTGAGAATTCCATATTTGTGTATAATGGAAAGCCTAAAAGGAGAGGAAGTATAAGTTCTCCTTCTTCCCGATGACTATCGGGATAGGAGAAGGAGTTAGAGGATGAGGCTAAAATGTAAAACATTCCAATTATTATGGATTTTAATAGAATCCTCCATTTTGCAGAACCCATTACAATTAGCTTAAAAATAGGTACGAAATCTTGTGAAGAAATTAAAATTTTAGTCAACTCCCTTATATTAATACTTTAGCCTAATAATTTTCTCACAACTCCACCTTTTAGTTGGTGAATTTTCTTTTGAATAATTTTTTTCTCTCGTAATTTTTCAAAATTATCTGGATGCTCAATAATTTCCTGATTAATCTTTTGCAGGTCTAAATTTAACTTTCTAATGTGGAGTCCATTAAGTAATTTTTTTAGATTACCTTTTGAAAATCGCTCATCAAAAAACATAAGGTCAGAAACAAAATCAATTTCATCGGATTCAAAATAATCTAATAATTTTCCGCCAGCTGAGGGATTTATAAATTGGGTTAAATCCTCTTGCTTTTTAATTATGGAAACAAACTTCTTAAATATAGGATGAGTAAAGTATTCCTGTTCAAGGAATGGCAGAGCTTCTGCACATTCATTAGGAAAATTTACAACCATTTTCAGTAACTCTTTTTCTTCCAGGTATTTATCAATATCAGTTTTCGTATAAGCAGATCTTTTAAAAAATTTAGTCAGATGCTTATTTAATGATTTAATAATATTAGTTTCGCTAATTTTAAATAAAGCAGAACTCTCTTGTATATAAACCTCTCGTTGCAATGGATCTGGAATAAGAATCAAATTATCGATCAATTCTTCAATTGCATTCTTTTTATTTTCCAGACTTTTATCAGCATCTCTATATACTTTTATAAATTGATAGAAACTCATTGCATTATCAATTGTATTTTGCAATTTTTCTGCACCAAATTCATCGAGAAAAGAATCAGGATCATAATTTTCAGGTAGCATAATAATCTTAGGGAAGATACCATTTTCTAAACAAATTTTTGTTGCACGAGAGCTTGCTTCATATCCAGCTTCATCGCCATCATATAAAATATAAACATTTTTAGTATATCTCGCAAGTAATTTTATTTGATTATATGTAAGAGCAGTACCTAAACTTGCCACAACATTATGAAAACCATATTGAAAAACCTTTAACAAATCCATATTCCCTTCAACAATCAAAGCGGAGTTTTGCTTGGTAATATAATTCTTAGTTTGATATAATCCGTAGAGGTGATACCTTTTTTTATATATTATGTTTTCGGGAGAATTCAGATATTTTGCTGAATCGGTATCTTCCTTTTTATAAATCCTGCTACCAAAACCTATCACCTTTCCATCAGAAGAGAAAATTGGAAACATTATACGACTACGGAACCTATCATATGTCTTATCATTTTTTGATGAGAAAAGACCACTTTCTGAAAGGCTTTTCTTTTTGAAGCCTTTGGGGATTAAATAATTATGTAAATCGTCCCATTTATCTAAAGCTAATCCTACCTTGAAAGTATTTAAAGTATCATCGGAAAGACCTCTTGAATAAAGGTAATTCTTTGCAGATGTTCCATCTTTTAAAAGGTTATTTTTATAATATTTTTCGGAAATTTTATATATTTCATAAAGTTCATTATAAAGTGTTTGCTTCTCAGCAGAAATTTCTCTTTTGGGAAGAGTAATACCAACTCTTTGAGCAAGTTTTTGTAAAGCCTCATTGAAATTTATCTTCTCATATTCCATCAAAAAATTGAATACATTACCACCTTTTCCACAGCCAAAGCATTTGTATATCTGCTTGGATGGACTAACCATAAAAGAAGGTGTTTTTTCATTATGAAATGGACAAAGGCACTTGAAGTTTGTTCCACTTCGCTTCAGAGGAAGATATTCGCCAATAATTTCTATAATATTATTAGCTGAACGAACATCATCAATTATTTTTTGGTCGTATCGCATTGTATTAGTTCCATTCACAAACTGGAGTTTGGGGACGAGATGGAAACTTACATGTGAAAAACAGAATAATCAACAACATTTTCTTTGTTTAGTTAAAGGGTATCAAATGTTTTTTTGCATAATTAAATTTTTGAGTTCACTATAAAAACCCGCGAAACACACGAAATACTCGAAAATGGTTTGTGTAAATTCAGTAATATCCGCATGGATTTTTCGCGTATTTCGCGGGAAATACCTTTTTAGATTGGACTCATTTTTTTAAAATATTCAAATTTAAAATTTAACTACAATTTTGATTTTGTCAAGTCAATCATCAAATGATGTATCCCCCAAACAGGGTTTGGCTTGTTATTGCGTTCCCAATCAGGTTTACCCCGTGGAATTCAGCTTGCTGAATATTTCACTGGGGGGATTTGGGAACGAGAACACGCTTGCCTTGACACTACCTAATAACAGCAATTGTCACTCCACTCCCACCTTCAGATTCTGGGGCATAATAATAATCAATTATCTTTGAATTTGCCTTAAAATAATTCCAAACTTTTTTTCTTAACTGTCCTGTGCCTTTGCCATGTAAGATATGTATTCTTTTTAAATTCATAAAGATTGCTTTGTCAATATATTTTTCAATTTCAGGCAGAGCTTCGTCAAATGTAAGTCCCATGATATTTAATTCAAAAGCAAAATTAATATCAACATCAGTATGCACTATTACTGGAGTTTTTGATTTTTTCCTCTTGTCTTCTAACTTCTTATTTTTAGGGACTTTATATAAATCTCTTCTGTTAACAGAATAAAGAATTCCATCCGCTTTTATCTTTGTATAGGATTTCTTAATTTCAACAATTTTACCAACAACATTCATGGATTTTATAAAAGCAAGATTACCTATTTGGGGATTTTCAAAAGGAATAAGTTTTATTTCTGCAAGTTCTTCTTTTTCTTGTATGATTTTGCTTCTCTCTTTTTCTATTTTATTAGCAAATTTCTTAACTTCTTTTGTCACAATTTGCTTTTCTTCTTTGAATCTTGCCTTGAGTTTACTAAGTTCATGCTCAAATTCTTGATGTAAATTCATCAAAAATTCTTCTGCTTCCTGTATAGCCTTTAGTTTCTTCTGTTTCTCAATTTTTTTCCAATTCTTTTCCTTTTCCTGAAGAGATTTTAAATGCTGTTCTACAAGTATATTTTTTAGATTATATTCACTAACTTTCTGTGAAAGAACAACCCTTTGCTGTTCTGTCTTTTTTAAAAGATTACTTAGTTTCAAGGTTTGAGGGCCTAATAATTCATGAGCAGAATTCACCACATCTTCTGGCAATTTGTATTCCCGAGCAATATCAAGAGCATAACTATTCCCCGGGAAGCCAATATCTAATTGATATGTCGGTAAAAGATTTTCCTGGTCAAATCTCATAGATGCATTTTCACATAAGGGATGTCCTGTTGCAAAAGTTTTTAATTTATTAAGATGAGTAGTGATGATTACTTTAGCTTTTTGTGAAATTAATCTTTCCAGAATAGCTTGAGCAAGTGCTGAACCCTCTTCTGGATCTGTGCCTGAGCCAAGTTCATCTATCAAGATTAAACTTCTCTCATTAGCTTTATTTAAAATAATTCTTAACTTTTTAATATGAGAGGAAAAAGTACTTATAGAATCCTCTATGGATTGCTCGTCATTAATATCTGTAAAAAAACTATTAAATATTCCGATTTCAGCTTCTTCTACAGGAATCATTAAACCAGATAGAGCCATAACAGAAAGAAGACCAACAGCTTTTAATGTTACTGTTTTGCCTCCAGTATTCACTCCAGAGATAACAAGATTGCGATAGTCATCTCCTAAGTTTAGCGAAAAAGGGACAATATTATCCTTTCCAATAGTTGAATATAACAAAGGATGTCGGGCATTTGTAAGTCTGATAATCGGTTCTGTGCAAATCACTGGAACAGTTGTTTTTATCTCAAGACAATACTTTGCAGAGGCATTAAGAAAGTCGATCTTTTGTAAGATTTTAAGATTCTGAAATAAAATTTCATACTCATCTTGTAAGTCCTTATAGAGGTCATTTAGAATTTTATTAATCTCTTGCTTTTCTTCATCATCAAGTGTTAGTAGAGAATTATTCAAATCCAGTATGGTTAAGGGTTCAAGAAAAATTGTGGAACCTGTTTTAGAATGTCCATGAATAAAACCCCTTATGGTGCTATCTCCCCCGTCCTTCACAGGTATTACATAACGTTGATCCCGAATGGTGATAACTTTATCCTGAATTATATTTTCATACTGCTTTTGTCTTAAAATACCTTTTAATTGCGAGTATATCCTTTTTCTTGTAGTATGCTTTTTTCTTCTAATTTTTTTAAGATTGTCACTTGCACTATCTTTGATTTCTCCCCTATTGTCAAAAGTCTTATCAAACTGCTTTTCTAATTTTGGAGTTGTTACTAAACTACTTATTATTGAATAAAGATGTGGAAAAGTCTGACATTTAACAGCTTCATTCCGTTTTAGGCTATTTGCTATTTTTATATTATGAGCAAAAAGTAAAAATTCTGGAATTGTAAAATGTTCTTCTCTTTTCAGTTGAGGGAATAGTGATTCAGTATCTGTTAGTCCATTAAGATTAAAACTATTTTTCTGATTAATAAATTCAACTGAGTCGTAAAGTTCAGAAAGACTTTTTTCAATTTCAGATTTATTTTTAAGAGGATGAAGTTGGTCAACTAATTTTTCCCCTAAGCTTGATGTACAACCAACTTTTATTAACGCTTTTACTTTGTAAAATTCTAATTCTTCAAAAGCGTTTTTCATTTATGAGGATATTGGGGTATCTGATCAAAAATATCCTTTTTCTTTTCCTTTATTTCGTCTAATAATTTTTTGTAGTATTCGTTTTCTTTAATCGTCTTATCAATTCCAGAAGTTGACAAAATCCTTGCTGCATTTATACTTACCCATTTAATCACTTTTGCATCAGTAATCATTCCCTTTCTATTATCGTTTATTGGTAGCCATTGGACAACAAATGTAATAAGAAATATCAAAATAAAAGCTTTAAATCCACCAAGAATTATACCTAAGATTCTATCAAAAAATCCTAAGCGTAGAATATTGACTGTTTTTTTTAGTAAACGAACAAATATATTTAGTAATATAATGACTGCGATGAATACAACAACTCCACCAATAAGGTTGCTGATTTTTGATGAAATAGAAATAGTATTTTGTAGAAAATGCGCTGCAGGAGGTCCAAATTTAAAAGCAAAAAATAAGGCAATAATCCAGCCTACTAATCGTAATAAACCTTCTAAAAACCCAGATTTCAACCCCAGAATTGCAAAAAGGATAAATATTGCATAAGCTAAAATATTAACTATTTCCATGTTTTATTGTATCGGAATTTCAAAGTTTATAGTTTAGTTAAGGCTAAGGCTAAGGATAAGGCTAAGGTTTTGTTTCCAGGGTTTTTATTATTGAATTCAATTCGCTAATAA
>JAGMCF010000242.1 GCA_023129415.1 Candidatus Cloacimonadota bacterium | reverse complement strand
GTAGTTCCACTACCACACATTGGATCTACAACTAAATCACCTTCTTTTGTGTATCGTTGTAACAAGTTCCATATAATAAATGCTGGAGTTACTCCATTGTATTTATTGTTTCCATGAGATTTATTACCATAATTTTGGGTTGGGAAATCCCAGAGGGTTGTAGATTCAATTATTAATTTATTTTTTTTATTATGCATTTTCAGATATCCATTTATAGTAATGTTTCATTATTAATGAGTATAATTTTGAGTGAAATTTACATAAGTTATTATTTTTATTATCATATGAGGTTTGAGCTTTTTCTAATTCCACTTGAGCATATAATAATAATTCTCTTTTATCTACAATCTCTTGAGGATAAGGACCATCTATTTGTGGTTTATTGTAGATTATTTCATATTGTAATTTTTTCCATTCTTCATTGAATTGTATCATTTTAATAATTCCTTTAAATCATAATACTATATACAATACTTTTACTTCCTGTAAGCAGAAACTTTTTATTATTGAGGTTTTGTATAGTAAATATTAATGATTTTTTTATTTATTAATATCGAACCATTCTTCAAATATTCTGTTTAAATCATTAAAAATATTTGAAAAATTTTTAACTCTTGAACTCTCTGGAATTTCTCTCAAAATATAGGCTCCGTCAAGCTCTCCCTCTTCAACTATAATCCTGTTTCTACTTAATTCACCTTTCTTTATTTCAAAATCTTTGTCTTTATCAGTTGATACTAGATAATAGAAAATATTCTTTGTTCCATCAGACTGTGTTAATTTTATTTTCCAATATGCAGCTTGTGCAACTCGTTCCCTCAAACTTGCTTTACAAGAAAAAACACATATCACTTTGAAATCTAATTCTGAATAAACAATAATATCCGCATCGGGAACAATCGAATATTTTGAATAAAAAACTTCAATATTTCTTCTTACTTGATCTAATTCTTTACTTAGTTTCTTTCTTCGTAAGGCATCATCAGATGTCAAATTAACTTTATACTCACTACTAATAATGTGTTCTTTTAATAATTCAGTAATTAAGTTTTGCAAAGCTTTACCACTCCATGAATTCCAAGACTGCTGAGGATTTTTTCCTCGCTTTTCAGCTTCACTTTTATATCTTTCTTCGATTTCTTTGAATATTTTTCCAATAAAATCGTATCCTTCGTTTTTCTTTTTCAATTTATAATATCTCTTTTTAATGTAATCTAAATCTATCATGTTTTCCTTCCAATAATAATGTATTCAACTGGATATGCTTCAGAATTTGCATTGTCATTATTTGCAAATCTACCTGTCTTTTCATCTCTCTTTTGCGGAAGAATTTTTGAAGGAATTTCTCTTTTTATAATTCTATCAAGTTTAAATCCAGAATACTGGAGACATTCAGCAAAAACCTCAGCATTTAGTATATTTACACCTTTCAATTTTGTGTCTCCAATTACATAACAACACCTACCTCCAGACTTTAAAATTCTGAAACTCTCATCAAAGACTTCTTCCATATCAATAAAAAAAGCTTCAATTTCTTTTGCCATCTTTGGGCTTTTCACAAACATTATATCAACTATATCAATAGCAATTTGGCTTTTTAATTTTTTGTCTTTATACTTTTTGTAAGATGTTCCTATAAATTCTTTTTTATACTCTGTTAAATCATCTGATAAATCCAACCAGATCGTTGAGAGTTGGTGCAAATCTGCATATTTGTAGCTTGTTACATAAGGACTTGAGGATATAATTAAATCAACAGAATTATCTTTTACATGTTGTCTTTTGGCATCATCACATTTAATATTAAGGTAATTGTTAATTCTATTTTTTACAGAATTTGGAACAACTTCATAAAAGCTTTTATTACCCCTTTCCATTTTTTTTAGGTGTCGTACTATTGCTTTATTAGGGGTCATCGGATTCTTTTTGAAATCTCTAGTTGGTTTTGTACTTCCCTGTAGCCAAATTGAACAATTTTTTAAAATATGACTAAAAGCAACTTTAAAGAAATCTCTAATATTTTCATCTTTTTCATTGTATATAATTCTTAATATTTTTCCTAATTTAATTTTATTTTTTTCATTGAACCAATAGTTTATTCTTTCTATATGTTTTTCTGGAATAAGAGGTTCTAAATTATTATTAGCTGAAAAAAGTCCATCATCTTCATCAATTTTTTCTATTTGATATAAAAATTCTTGAATTTTATTTTTTAGATAGTTAGGTTCGATTGGCATTGCTTTTACTTTTGTCATTAAATAGGCTATCTTATTTATGTCTGTTCCACTTGCTTGGTAACCCCTTGCAATGGCTGAGATAATTGTTGTTCCACTTCCCATAAAGGGATCATTAATATGTGCATTATTTATGTGAATATACTCATCCATCAATTTTTCGACCAATTGAGGAATAAATTTAGCAGGATAGCGATGATAACAATTAGTCCATTTGGATGTTTCAGATCGTTTATATTCATCAAAAGACCAATTCTTATCGATTTTGGTATTTTTAAATATTTCCTTTAGAATTACTTCTGCTTTGTTACTCATAACCTCAAACCTGTAACTCCTAACCCCTAACTTATAACTCCTAACTCTAAAACCTCCACGAAATCGTTGCCATCACATTTATCATAAAATCTTTAATCTTATCAAAATTGTCTCTGTCAACAGGTAGCGAACTGTAGGCTGTATCCCATAAATTATTATTTGCATAATAGCCATCAGGGAAAAGGTCTTTTTCATTGTAATCTCTTTTTCCGATTTCAGCACCTAAATCAAGTGCAAGATTGTAAGGTAAATTTATAGATGTTCCAGCAGAAAAGGCAGTTAATGTAACCTCTTTATCTCGCCCAGATGGTTGATATCTAAATCCAAGACGGATCGGAATTCCATTAAACATAATATGTTCCACACCTGCTGAATATTCAATAACATCATCATATAGGTTATCGTACTCACTCCATTTTACTAATGTAGCTTCAAGACTAAATTTTGTATTCCAGATATTTCTTGGGTAATATTCAAATCCAATTCCAAATTTTGTTGGATAATAAATTGTTGTATCAGCCCATACTGTATCTGAAGTGGTTTTATATTCCTTTTTCAATTCTGCTTTGTGCGTATAAGAAAAACCTATATTGACTCTTTCTCCAAAACCAACGATCATTCCACCTTGATAACAAAATCCTGAATATTTGTTTTCAATTGTATATATTACATCAGGAATACTATCATTATCTCCTGTCATTTGTTCTTTTGCCCAATCTGTGAAAATGATTGTCGAGTCTATTTCATTTTCTCCATTTAAATAGGATGCACTAAATCCAAATGAAAGAGTAGAAAAAATGCTGTTTTGATTTTTTAAAGTCAAAGCAATCGAAGGAGAATAGGCAGAAATATTTCCCTCACCTTTATAGGTGTTATTTGCAATTTTCTTTGGCTCATTATCGTAATCTGTTTTTTCATTATTTCGTATCTCTTCTATATATATGAAGTTGAAATCATATATTGGAGCATAATTGAATGCTGTAGTTAGTTTCATAGATTTAGCAAGATTCCAATTATAATAGATTCCACCAAAATATTTATCAAAGAAATGAGCATTAGAGACATAAACCGCATCATCGATGTAACTATCAAAGGAATCATATAAGGGATATGCTCTATCCTCATCATTTTTTGTTACATTTGTTGTTAATTGAATACCCATTTTATCATCTAATAAGCTTAAGAGTGCAGGGTTTTTCAGTGCATTGATAACTCCTTGTTTTGAAGCAATTCCAACGGAACCCATAGAAAGAGAACGGGCAGTAAAACTTTTTATTTCCTCTCCAGTATATCTATCAAAAAGGGAAGCGGCAGATAGGTTTATAGTAATAAAAATTAGTAATGTGATAACAATTTTAAATTTCATTTTTTCTCCAAAAAAATTTAATTCGACGCTGAAAAACGCTGATAAGACAAGAAAAACACAGATAAAAATACTTTTATAATATTTAGATTTTCAGCGATAATCAGCATAATCACTGTTCTTCAGTGTACTATTCATACAGTTAAAAATTCCAATCTAACTGAA
>JAGMCF010000241.1 GCA_023129415.1 Candidatus Cloacimonadota bacterium | reverse complement strand
TCATTAACATGCTTCATCGGCCATAGTTCATGAGGAACATCAAATACAGTTATTTCTTGAAAACTTTCATTATCATATACATGTACTCGCCATGTCCAATCTGGCATAAGCTCATGAACAAATACATTATTCCCATCAATAAAATTTGCATAATTACCTAAGTAATGCAATGTGTCAGTTATTATTGGTGAAAAGACATTTGAGATATCAATTCTATAAAGTCTACTTGTTATACCCCATGTAGCAACATAAGCAAAATTGTCTTTCAAAGATAAATACCTTAACCGCCCTTGCATATTAAAATTAGTAATTAAAGAAATAGTGTTGTCTTGTATTTCAAATATTTTAAAACTTCTTCTATTAACAGAATAAAGGTAATTATCCTTAATTACGAGAATGTTATTACTTCGGTCATATATTTCTGATTTAGAAAATTCTGAGATTTTTTTAAGTTCAAATGCGGTGGAAACACCTGAAGTTCCAAGTATAATAAAAATTGGTATAAAGAATATAACTCTAAATTTCATAACTACCTCTTTATATTTTAGGGGAAGGAGCAAAGCTCCTTCCCCTTGATTATCTATTGATCCATAGGTTCAGCACGAGGATCAAATTCAAGATGCAAATAGATATGAGTTATCGGATATACTAGAGGGACTGTATCTTCATCTGAGTGATTTCCAGCTTCAACTCTTCCTGTTACAAAATCAGCAGGTTGTAAGAGGAATATATCCGGAAATACATAGTCATCAGGACCATGGTAAATTTCATATTGAGCGGCATTTCCTTCTGGGCAACAACGAACTACTCCCTCAGTAGGTATGCCCATGTCAGCTGTAATATGAATAATGACTGTCCAGGTAAGACTTTCCTCTGCAATCAAGCTGCCTGCTGTGAGCAGACCAAGCAAGATTGCAGTTATTGCGATTTTCTTAATCATTTTTACTCCTTCTTTTGTTAATTTTTTTGTTTTTTTGTCAATCTTTTCCAATTACTTAATATTTTAAATAATTAGAAATTTAATAAGAGAATGAACTTATTTTTACAGATATAGAATATCATTCCTTCCTCCTTTCTGCTGATAATTCATTAATTATCAGCACTTTAATGGAGGAAGAGGGCAATTAAGAGAAGGAATAAAACAACTGGCATATTTAATCACATCAATTTCTTGACAACATTTCCCGAGGAATAATTTTTCCGTCGGGAAGAGAAATTGCTTGAGATTTTCAATGGTGCCAACCCTGAATTTCTTCTTGCTCTCTTCCCTTTTAATATTATAATACTTTCCTTATCGTAACAAAACCATCTTTCTAACAATCGTTTCTTTCCCAACTGTTAATTTACATAGATAAATACCACTTGGAACCTGCTTGCCATTCTCATCTTTTCCATTCCATACAATATTATTTTTGCCTTTTACCTTTTGACTTTTTAATTCTTTTACCAGTTGTCCTTTTAAATTATAAATTTTTATCTCTGCGTTCTTTGTGTCTCTGCGGTGAATATTAAAAGATATAGTTGTAGAAGTGCTGAAGGGGTTGGGGTAGTTAGTAAGAGTTATTTTATCATGATTTAAAATTTCATCATCCACAGAATGAGTGTATGAAAACTCAAAAATACCTATATCTGATTCTTCAATAGAAAATAAATAATGATTTCCTTCTGACTTATAAAAATCTATTGAGTAGATGTATGTTAAGCCATAAATACTTTCAATAGGTTCCAGCATACCAGATGGAGTCCCACTTATATCATAAATATGAGAAGAGATGCCCGTTTTGGTGAATATAAAATTATCGAATATAGCCGGAGGTCCAAAATTTGAAGTTATCTCTAACTCAAACGCAAATACTGGATTAAGTGGTTCATATAAATTATAAAACTTTGTTTCATCATATTCAGAACTGTAACGAAGACACAAGTAATCATCATAAAGATCTATATAGGCCGGATATTGATAGTCAGAAAAATGTTCAATTGTATTTGCCAGATAGGGCTCATTTTCATATAATCCATATAAGATATATAAATTCTGATAATTATTAATATCATCCAATAAATAACCATAACCGTTTCTCACAAAAAAGCTACGACCATCAAGTTCAGAGTATTCAAATAATAATACAGGAATTCCAGGTTCAGAAATATCATATTTTCTTATTATTGTGTTGGGATAAATAGTAAAAAAATAGACAATATTTTGTTCGGTATCATCAAACCTTAAATAAGACAAACCTATCTGAAGCCAGTCGCCTATAGGTATTGTATTTTTCAATATTGGGTTGAGAGGGTTGGATATATCAAATATTTTGTAACTATAATCAGAATAATCCTGTACTACAATTAGATTTTCATAACCCTGTAAAACTTTAAAATCAGGATTTGAAAGTATAGTTTGAATTTCTACAGGCTCTTTTGGATGGCTTATATCAAACAAGAGAAGTCCATAACGATAAGTTTGAACAAACAGATAATTTGAGTAAATATATCCTGAACGGAATGCAGTATAATAAAAAATATTTTCTATATGATTCATTTTACCAGAAGATACTTTATATCTCTGGATACCATCATATCTAGTTGACACAAATAAATTATCATTATAAGAGGCACTTGCCTCCGCAGGTCCATAACTAATAAAATCAACAGATTGAGGATTGTAAATATCAGAAATGTCTACAAGCTCCAATCCGTCAAATCTTGTAAGAACCAAATAGTTACCGATGATTGTAAAATTTTTCCCAAATATAATATATTCTTCTGTTTCATAATGAGAAATATATACCCAATCAGCACTATCCGAGATGTTCCAGAAAGAAACAGCAGATTGCCCACCAGAAATTAATATTGTATCATTTAACATCTCAAAATACGTTGGCGAACAACCCCCTACATGAATAGGATTCATATCTATGGTTCCAATAAGTTGTATATTTTTAATGTCCGTAACATCATATATATAAATAAGATTGTAATATACTATATCTACACCTATTGCATCGGTAATTTTATGTAGAGATATCAATGAATCTGGAATAGTGGTTACAAATTCCAATTCAGGTAATAAGTATATTCTATCTTCCATGCTATAATTTTTTATAATAAGGAAATTGCCAAAAATTTCCAGAATAAGATTATTGATACAAGGTTCATCAAATTCAATTTCATTATAAATAAATGGATTCTCTTTATCAGTTATATCAATTTGATAAAGTGTTGGTAAAAATGGATCATAAATATCATAAATAGATGTTGCAAGATAAATAAAATTTTCTTTCAATTTAAAAAAAAATGGAAAAGTGATGGGGACAATAGAAAGTCTCTCCAAACTTATATTATACTTAATTTCATAAATCTCCAGACCGTGTGAGGTTAATGCATATAAATATGGATACTCTATTATTAGAGTCTCCGCACTAATATTAAAACACTGAGCCAAAGCGAATTCATTTATCTTTTCAATTGTAAAATCGTTGGCAAAAAGTGAAGTTGCTAATAAACAAAATAAAGGGAATAATATAAAAGACAAAAAGTATTTTTTCATTGTAGCCTCCATAAATTTTATAGTAAGGGCAGAAGCATTTGCTTCTGCCCGATAATGAACAGCTTTTACTGTTCTTGTGGAATAGTGGGATCATCAGGAGCAACACCTAACCATAAATACAAATCTATCCGTTCATAGAAAGTGGCATCTTCTTCATCGTAATCATAATAACCACATCCCCATCCTTCTGCAAAAACCAATTCAGCAGGAGGAACACCAGGCCAAATTTCTATTGGGCAATGAATGAGTGTATAACCGCCACCTACTGAGTAATGATGAACCTCATAGGGAGTACCATTAATATCCAGATATCCAATATCTACATCATTATCATTACAAGCAGAGTAAACATGTGCATATATATTTAATGTATATCTTTCCGGTGTGTCTTCTGCAATCAAGCTTCCTGCTGTGAGCAGGCCAAGCAAGATTACAGTTATTGCGATTTTTTTAATCATTTTTACTCCTTCTTTTGTTAATTTTTTTGTTTTTTTGTCAATCTTTTCCAATTACTTAATATTTTAAATAATTAGAAATTTAATAAGAGAATGAACTTATTTTTACAGATATAGAATATCATGTCTTCCTCCTTTCTGCTGATTAATCCCTTAATAGATAAATTATCAGCACTTTAATGGAGGAAGAGAACTTTAAAGAAATATCAATCCAACAGTGTTATTTAATCACATCAATTTCTTGACAACATTTCCCGAGGAATAATTTTTCCATCGGGAAGAGAAATTGTTTGAGATTTTCAATGGTGCCAACCCTGAATTTCTTCTTGCTCTCTTCCCTTTTTTATTTATATAGATTTTGTACCTAATACAAATAAATATTCTCATTTTTTCAAAAGGATTTATTATATTTCCTTTTTTTCATTCTTTTGAAAAAAAATACCAATACAGTAAAAAATACTATTAAAAATCCAATCACTAATAGTAATAACACTCTTTGCATTTTTATCTCCTCATTTAGTTTATATGAGTCATATAGACTTTTACTGTATTTACTAATAACTGATTATTAAATGGTTTATCAAAAAATAGTGTATTCTGTCGTAAAACATTAGACTTAATTATATCATTACCATAAGCAGAAATCATTATTCTCCCAACTGTAGGTTTATGTTTAACAATCCATTGTAAAATATCCATACCAGAAATATCTGGTAGGATATAATCTACTATCATAAAATCATAATGTTTTTTAAATAATATTTCAAGAGCTTTATTCCCTGAATATACTGATTCTGTAGTATAACCTTCTCTTTCTAATAATTTTGAAAGAATTTTGCACAAATTTTTATCATCATCGATTATTAATATTCTTTTCATAATATTATTATTTAACAATTTTTGTGCTAAAAAACGATTATGTAATGTTTTTCAAGTTTATATATTGGAACAACTCTTTAATTGTCAATAAGTTGCGGAACTTAATATTTATTGAATTGTAATATTTTATTTAGATCAAAACTAATTTCTAAATCAAATTATGTTGCAATTTTGCTACATTATTTGCAAATATGTTGCAGTTTTGCTACATCAATTGCTCAATGTTTACTTATCCAAAATTAAATCATATTAAAAAGGGGTTGAACTAATTCAACCCTTCACATTTTTTTATTTATTTGTCATTAAAATCAAACTAAACCCAAAAGTTTTAATTTTCTGTAAAGTGTATATCTGCTAAGTCCAAGCATTTTAGCTGCTTTTGTTTTCTTTCCATCTGATATTTTTAGAGCTTTTTTGAGAATATCAATTTCTACTTTTTCAAGTATAGATTGAAGTGATGTATCGGAATTTCTTAATTGTTCATTTATTTTAGAAGAAATAATGTCAAACTCGTCAACTCTTTTATCAAATGTTATAAAAATCAAGTGCTCTTTTTTTATATAATCATCTTGAGCTAAAAGTACAGCCCTTTTAACCACATTTTTAAGTTCACGCACATTCCCTGGCCATTGGTAATCAATTAAAGAATTCATAGCCTCTGTCGTGAATCCATTAATATTTTTTTTCATCTCGATACATGCTCTTTTTAAAAAATAGTTTGCTATAGTTGGAATATCATCCTTTCTTTGCCAGAGTGATGGAATATCAATTTTAAATTCACTTAATCTATAAAATAAATCATCTCTAAATTCCCCCTTTCCCATTTTATCAACAATATTCATACTTGATGCAATCACAATTCTTACATCAATTTGTCTGACTCCCTTACCACCCAATCGCTGAATTGCTTTCTCCTCAAGTGCTCGAAGAAATTTTGGTTGTAAATTTAATGGGAGATTATTAATTTCATCGAGGAATAAGGTTCCACCATTTGCTTGTTCAAATTTTCCAATATGAGTAGAGATTGCGTCTGTAAAAGCTCCTTTTTCGTGACCAAATAATTCACTTTCAAATAAGGATTCTGGAATAGCACCACAATCCACAGCAATAAATGGACCATCTTTTCTATGACTTTTTTGGTGAATCATTCTGGCAATTAATTCTTTTCCTGTTCCTGTTTTTCCCTCTAAAAATACACTCATATTGGTTGAAGCCACCTGTTCAACTAATTTAATAACCTTTCTAATCTGAGCACTTTCACCCATCATTTCTTTAATACTAATTTTCTCATCCAGTCTATCTCTTAACAGTTTTACTTCACGACTCAACCTCAAGTTTTCCAGAGCTTTTTCAATTACTAAAATCATTTCTTCATTATCAAATGGCTTCTTGAGATAATCATAAGCACCTAACTTCATAGCTTCAACAGCATTTTTTATGTCACCATAAGCAGTTAACATAATCACGATAATAGAATTATCATGTTGTTTTATTTTCTCTAAAACTTCTATTCCATTTATATCAGGAAGTTTTAGGTCCAACAAAACAAGATCTGAAGAAGATTTCTTAACCTCCCTCAATGCTTGCTTTCCACTTTCAGCTTGATATATTTCATAACCAGCATTTTTTAATATTTTAGAAAGAATCATTCTCATGTTTTTTTCATCATCAACTATTAAAATCTTTTCCATGCTTAAACTCTCCAATATTTTATGGAATTATCAGCTCATTTAATTGGAACAAACTTGGAATGTTAGAATAATGCTGGTGCCTTCTCCAATCTTACTATTAATAGTTAAACTACCCTGAAGAGAATGCACAACCTGATGAACAAAACTCAAGCCCAAACCTGTTCCACCTTTTTTTGTAGTAAAGAAAGGATTAAATACTTTCTGTAAATTTTCTTCAGATATTCCAACTCCTGTATCTGAAATATTTATTTCTACTTCACTATTATTGCCTTCAGCACTAATAATAAGTTTGCCACCTTCAGGCATTGCAGAAAGTGAATTCAATATTAAGTTCAAAAATACTCCTTCCATTTGATGTTCATCATATAGAATATTTGGTAATTTATGTGGAAGTTTTGTAATAAGCTGCACTTTTTGGGTTGAGCATTTAGTTTCTACAAGTGAGCAAACCTTAAATATGGATTTCAAAATATCACCTTCTATCAATGATATTTCTCTGGGCTTAGCAAATTCTAACAAGGAAGTTATAGCGCTGTTTGCTTGTTCAGAAGATTGATTGATTATTTCCAACAATTCCACCATTTCATTATCTGTGTCTTTATAAATAGAATTTAAGTATTGAACAGTAGAACTAATTACAGCTAAAGGATTCCGTATTTCATGAGCAACACCTGATGCTAATTCACCAATACCCGCTAATCTTTCTGATATACGCAATTGTGCTTCCAGTTTTTTTCTTTCAGAAATTTCATCTTTCAGTTGTATATTTGATTCTGTAAGTTCCTTGGTTCGTTCAGCAACTAATTTTTTTAATTCTTTATTTAATTTTTGTTTAGACCTGTAATAATAAAAAATAAAAAACCACAAAATTACAATTATTAATAGAATGAATACTAGACGCATTTGAACTAATTTGTGTTTCTCTACCTCTAATTTCTGAATTTCATTATTTTTCTGTAAAAGGCTGATTTCTTTTTCTTTTTTTTCTGTTTCATATTTAGTTTGCATTTCAGCAATATGTTTGTCAGATTCTTTATTAAACATACTATCTTTAATAGATGAATAAAGTATATAATAGTCTAAAGCTTTTTGAAAATTATTTTGGGCTGTATATAATTCAGATAAATACATATAACTTTCCTGGAGAATATTATCTGCTTCAATTTCTTGAGCTAATTTCATACCTTGTCCAAGAAATAACACTGCTTTGTCATAATTTTCCAATTTTAAGTAAAGGCTTCCAATATTGTTAGAAGAATTAGCCATCCCAAATTTATCACCAATTTCTTCTTTAATTGAAATTGATTTCAGAAGATATTCTAACGCTTTATTATAATTATCTAAAGAACAATAAACATTTCCAATATTGTTAAAAGATGCAGCAATACTTCTTTTATCACCAATCTCTTCAAAAATTTTCAATGAACTCAAGTAATATTCCAAAGCTTTATTGTAGTTACTGAGATTCTTATAAGCAACTCCAATATTATTCAAGGAAGCTGCAATACCATTTTTATCCCTAATTTCTTCTCTAATCTGTAATGATTTGAGATGATACTCCAAAGCATTATCATAATTATTTAAGTTTTTATAAACTGTTCCAATATTATCTAATGAATTAGCAATACCATTTTTATTCTCAAGTTCTTCATATATTTTCAATGATTGCAGATAATATTCTAAAGCTTTTTCATAGTTACCCCAAGCATCATAAATAATTCCAATGTTGTTTACACAATTAGCAATACTATTTTTATCTCCAATTTCATTTCTAATTTTCAATGATTTTAAATGATATTCTAAAGCCTTATCATAATTGCTTAAATCCTCATAAACAGTTCCAATATTGTTTAAAGTGATTGCTATATATTTTTTATCATCTATTTTTTCATATATTTGTAAAGATTTGAGATAATATTCTAAAGCTTTGTCGTAGTCATTTAAATTACTACATATAATTCCAAGGTTGTTCAAAATCGCAGCAATTCTTTTACTGTTCTTAATTTCTTTTTCTATTATCAATGATAATTCATAATACTCTAATGCTTTATTATTATTACCTAAATAATAGTTTCCTAAAGCAAGATTACTTAAAGCATTGGCTTTTTCTTTATTATTTTCTAATTTTTCTGCTAATTCTAAAGCCTGAGTGCTATATTCCAAACTTTTTTCAACTGATATTTTTAAATATTCTTTTGAAAGTTCATTTAACAAACATACTTTCTCATTGCCAGATATTGTTTTTAAGACATTCTCAAGGCTATCTATTTTTGTGGTTGAAGGAAATAATGAAGAAGTAATAAAAATAATTAGGATATTTAAAATTATTTTTTTCATAAACTTAGAAAGTCAATTGAATTAATAATTGAGTACTTAAATTTCTCATTAAAGATATTTTCTCAATTTTTGTGTTAGATCTTTACTAATGATAAGTTGTAATTTACTAAGAAAATCTGGATTAATTTCATTAAGATGTTTGAGTTTTTTATACGACCACATAATATATCTTAAATTTTCTCCAGCAATAACATCAGCAGAAGCTGGCTTTCCAGTAAGAAAACCCATTTCAGCAACAAAATGCCCACGAGATAGTTCTACAATTTTTTTCTCATTCTTCTGAACAGTTACTTTGCCATTAATTATGAAAAAAATATCTTCCTGGATAACACCATCTTTGCATATAATATCACCACTGTTTGAAGATAGTATTTGCCCTTGCTTCCAGAAACGGAGAAACTCTTTTTTTGCCATATCTGAAAAAACATTGTTATATATATCTAAGACATTTTCATCTATCTTTACGCCTTTATTTTCAATAAGAATTCTTATCACCTGGAAAATATTAATAGTAGCAAAAAGTGAATTCCATCCAACAATAACATTATTGCTTGATAGTATACCATATGTAATCACACATATGCCTGCAATAATCATAACTGTGCGAAGCCAGAGTATATCCTTTATGAGAAGAGCTACTGCAAGGCCCACATAGTAAGAATTGAGAAGAATCATTTTTATATTAATTATTTCTGGCATTTTAACCTCTCAAAAATCAAATTTTTTTTAAAATATTATTCTGCAAATCTAAGTTTTATAGCAACTGGACGATGATCAGACAAGTTCTGATAATGTGTATCCCAGCCACCCTTTAAGTGTTTATCAATTGTAATTGTCTTTATTGTTGAACCTTCATTTCTAAATTCATCAAATAACTCATTCGTAATAAGAATGTGGTCAAGATGGCTTGGCCAGTATGGATATGACCAATCTGAAGTGCTATCTGCAGCTATTTCCATATCTGCAAAAGTATAATTATCTGAATCTCCAATAAAATTCCAGAATACATTTTGCTCTTCTGGTTCATTAATATCATCATTCAAATCACCTAATATTATTACAGCAACATCCGAGAAATTATCCTCAACAAATTTATCCAATTTTATGCAAGCATCTTTTCTTCTTGATTCGTTTTTTTCACCACCTTTTGCTTTCAGGTGATTGTTAATTATAACAACTCTTGTGGTATTATAAATTAATTCCATTACTAACGGAAGTCTTGGAAATGCGTAACGATCATCTTCATAAATCTCATAAATATTCCTAATATTGACTACATCAGATTTATATAAGAATGCAAGATTCATTTCCCATTTGTCACTATTTGCTCGATATCCATCCCAGGCATTTAAAGTGTCAATTTGATTTAATTGCTCAATAAGAAGAGTAAATGAAGAATCGCATTGGATTTCCTGAAATCCAACAATATCTATATCAAGATTGTAAATAATCTGGGTAACATAATCAACGGTCGTCTCTTTATTCTTTGGAAAATTTTGTAAATTCCAGGTCATCACCTCAAAGGTTGAATCTGTTCCGAAAAAAAGATCATCAATTGTTGATTGATGTTCTGATTCTAAAGAATTACTTGAGACAATCCATAAAAATACAATTGTTATAATTACAAAAATTAATAATTTTTTCATACTATTTCTTTTCCTTTGACTAATTTTGAAAATTGTCATATTTATATTATGAGTGCACTCTAAAAAGTCATATTTAGTAAAATAAGAAACCGTTAAAACGGTTAATGCTTTTTTTGTTTCATTAACCACCAACTTAAGTTGGTGGTTAATAATAAGATAGTAACTCTTAACCGATTCATCGGTTTCCAAATATTTGAAAGATTTTCTAACATGTTTTAATTTTGACCTTTTTAGAGTAAGCCCATATTATCACTAAAATTATTTTTAATGATTGGTGTCAAATTATTTAAATTTCATAATATAACATTGTAACAAAAATCGTTCCTTAAATTTTCAATTCATTATTTCTAACATCTTCAATTTTTATAAACTTCATTTTTTCTCTTGACTATCTTTTTGGGAATTTTTAAAATATATTAATTAAATTTAGGAAATTAATAATAATGATAATCAAAAACGGTAAAGTTGCTCTCACTGGAAACGATAGATTTTTCGAAGTTGATATTAAAGTTGAAGAAGGAATAATTATTGAAATAGGAAAAAATTTATCAGAAGACACTAAAATTCTGGATGCAGATGGTCTTCTTATTTTTCCAGGTGGGATTGATCCGCATGTCCATTTTAATGACCCTGGATACACTTTTAATGAAGACTTCTATCATGGAAGTTGTGCTGCAGCTTCTGGTGGAATTACTACAGTTATTGATATGCCTTGCACTTCCATCCCCCCAGTAACAAATAAAAAAAATCTTTTTACAAAACTAAATATTATAAAGCAAAAAGCAATTGTTGACTTTGGTCTATTTGGTGGTGTTTCCTCTCAATCTTTTGAACAAGGTTATTCACAAAATATGGAAGAGCTTTCTAATTATGTGCTTGGTTTCAAGACTTATTTTATATCTGTTATGGAAAATTTTGGACATTTGAATCATTCTCAATTTAAAAAAGTTTTGAAAAAAGCAAAAGATTTAAATTTGCCTGTTCTCCTGCATGCAGAGGATTATGACTATGTAACAAAAGCAACAGAAATTCTCGAAAAAGAAGGTAACTCCCCTATCCACTATTATAATTCTCGTCCTGAAAAAGCCGAAATGCTTGCAATCGCTTCTGCTGTTAAACTTGCTAACAAAATTGGAGCAGACCTTCATATCGTCCATATCGGAACAGCAAAGGCTGTTAAATTTATAAAAAAAAGTAACTCAACCTGCGAAACAGAACCCCACTATCTTGAATTTGATATAAATGATTTTAACAGAATTGGTTCTCCTTTAAAAACAACTCCTCCAGTTAAATTGCCAGTGAATAAAAAGAAATTATGGGAATTGCTATCTAATGGTAACATCAATTTTGTAGCATCAGACCATGCGCCTTGCCCAGAAAAAGTAAAGAATACTGGTTCAATCTGGACTGACTATGCAGGCATACCTGGTTGTGGAACTTTACTTCCATATATGTTTTCAGAAGGATATATGAAAGGAAGACTCAGTTTGAGTAGGTTTGTAAAAGTAACTTCAGAAAATGCATCTAAACGATATGGAATTTTCCATAAAAAAGGTTCAATAGAAGTTGGTAAGGAAGCGGATTTTGTTTTAATCGATCCTAAAAGAGATTGGATTGTAAAAGGACAAGAATTTTATTCAAAAGGAAAAATTACTCCATTTGAAGGGATGAAATTTAAAGGAAAAATAATCAAAACCATTTTAAGAGGAAAAGTAATCTATGACTATAAAAAAGGAATACTAGCTGAAAAAGGATATGGAAAATTTCTTAAGTCATAGACAAATAATATTTGCCACAGATATGCACAGATTTAACATAGACAATATATTTTATCAGTAAATATCTGTGTAAATCTGTGGCTATCAAAGGTTACTATGGATATAGAAGGCATTGTTCTTGCAGCAGGTTTTTCCAGCAGAATAAAAATATTCAAAATGGGATTGATTCTTAACAATAAAACTTTAATTGAACACAGTATACAAGGAATGTATGATATCTGCTCAAGAATTATTGTGGTTGGTGGATACAAAATTAAGATAGTAAAAGAAATTTTGAAAAAATATCCGAAGGTTGACATAATTTTTAATAAGAATTATAAGAAAGGTATGTTCAGTTCTGTAAAAACTGGAATTCAGCACATTAAATCAGATAAGTTTTTCTTGCTTCCGGGAGATATTCCATTTGTAAAAGAAGAAGTGTATAAAAAAATGCTCACTTTTGAAGGAGATATTGTAATCCCTTCTTATAAAGGCAGAAAAGGTCATCCTGTTTTAATAAAATCTTCATTAATAGACGAAATACTTGTTGAACCAGAAAAATCAAATCTGAAAATATTCATAAATCGTAAAGGATATACTTTAATAGAAGTCGAAGATGAAGCGATCCTTCTGGATATAGATACTTTGGAAGATTATAATAAATCAAAAATCAGAAATTAGAAAGCGGGAAACAGGAGTTAGAAGTTAGAGGTCAGAAGTTAGAAGTTAGAAAACATTTAAAGTGAAATTATAATAAAATATAATCAGTGTTTACCCCGTGTAATAGTGAAGCGTTTTATATTACACGGGGTGAATCTGTTGTTAATAAAATATTGTTCGTGCCTGTCCCGTTAGATGCTTGCTATCTAATGGGATTAGTTCGTGCTTGCCCTGTGAAATAATCCCGATATATCGGGATTCCTGCTATGCAGGATTTCACGGGGTAAATTCGTGGCAAAAAAAGGATTTACTAATGAAAATCTTAGAAGATTTAGTTGCAAGTATTCAGCAATATCCAGTTAAAGAAGTTTTTGTTGGAATATTCGATACACTTGTATGGAGCAAAAATCTTGGGCTTGCCAGCACTATACAAGAAAAGGAAACGCCCCATCAAGGCATAAAAGAAGCTGGAAGTTTGATTACTAAAAGTGCGAAAGAACTCGCTCAATATGTATTCTCTAAAAACTGGTTAGAAGCCTCTTTGGGAATGGCAGCAATCAATAGTGCTTTACCAATTGAACATGAGAAATTGAAAACTCTTAATGCACAAGAAATAATTCTACAGAAAGGAAGAGAAAAAGTTATTGGAATAATAGGTCATTTTCCCTTTTTAGAAGAAATAGAACAGAAATTCAAAAAAATGTATATTTTTGAAAAACATCCAAAGAAAAATGACTTACGAGAAGAAGATATTCCAAAATTTCTACCTATAGCAGATTTAGTAGCAATAACTTCTACCTCTCTTACAAATCATACATTTGAAAACATTGTTAAATGTATTAAAAAGGATAGCTATGTTATAATGCTTGGACCAACCACTCCTGTTACTCCTATACTTTTTGATTATGCAATAGATGCGGTTTCAGGGGTATTCATTAAAGATAAAAATGTACCTCGTGTAATTGCCCAAGTCAAAGAAGCTACACCATATAGAAATATCAAAGGAAAAGAATATGTAACAATTTTGAAGGAGGATTACATTGATTAATATATATGAAGAAATAGTGAAATTCAAAAAAAGCGGTGGTGATGCTGTACTTGTTACTGTAGTAAATAAAGAGGGACACGGACCCTCACAAATTGGCGGCAAACTGCTTGTTTTTCCTGATGGAAGACGGATAGGAACTGTTGGTGGTGGTGCTTTGGAAAAAGCTGCTTTAATAAAAGCAAATCAAATATTTTCCTCAAAGAACAGCATTTTAGTGAAATATAACCTGAGTGATGATAACGAAATTATTGATGAATCTCAAACAGGAATGATTTGTGGCGGAAAAGTTACACTTTTTTTTGACTATTCTGGTTCACGAGAAAACATTTACATTTTTGGTGCAGGACATATAGGAAAATCTCTTATATATCATTTAAAAAATCTCAACTTTTCTATAACATTATACGATTGCCGCAAAGAAGAGCTTGAAAATATAAATGGGGTTCGCAAAATATATGTTAAAAATTACAACGACATTCTCAAAGATGAAAAAATTAAGGAAGGAAGTTATATCATTGTAACCACACACTCACATGAATTTGATTATTTCGTTTTAAGAAACATTTGTAAAGCTGATTACAAACCAAAATATATTGGAGTGGTTGCATCCCTTTCTAAAAGGAAAGCTATAATAAAGAGGTTAAAAGAAGAGTTTGATAAAAATATCTGTTTTGATAATCTTTATATGCCTGTTGGTCTTGATATTGGTGGAAAAACTCCTGATGAAATTGCGATATCAATAATTGCTGAAATTCAATCCATAAGATATGGAAGGAATGTAACCCCTCATTTAAGAAAAAATTGGAGGGATAATGATAAATGAAACACGAGTAAAAAGCTGGAATGAACTTCAGGAAAAATTATTTGAAGATTCATGGAATCCTAAGTTGGGTCGTTTTCGCTCAATGTGTGCATTTCGGGGACTATCTGATACAAATTTCAAACTAAAGAGTACATTGATTCGTCTCGGTGGTGATTTTGTAGAATTAGAACATCACTTGTTGCGAAATTTCAGTAAATATGCTCCTCGAAATGTTGTTGAATATGATTCTGTATGGCATTGGCTTGGTGTGGCTCAACATCATGGACTGCCAACACGGTTGCTTGATTGGACATACTCACCTTATGTAGCAATGCATTTTGCAACAGCAAATATAGAAAAATTTGATATTGACGGGGTAGTCTGGGCAGTGAATTATGTAAAAGCACATAAGTTGTTGCCTACTGTTCTTAAGGATGAACTACAAAAAGAGGGGGCAAACGCTTTTACTGTCAAAATGCTTATGAAGCATGTTAATTCTTTAGAAGAATTAGACAACTTATCTCCTCAAAGGGACTTTGTGATTTTTCTTGAACCTCCATCAATTGACGATAGATTTATAAATCAATTTGCTTTCTTCTCTACTTCCTCAAATCCCAGATTAATACTTGATGATTGGCTTTTAGAATACCCGGA
Organism: Candidatus Cloacimonadota bacterium; assembly: GCA_023129415.1. Lineage (GTDB taxonomy): Bacteria > Cloacimonadota > Cloacimonadia > JGIOTU-2 > JGIOTU-2 > JAGMCF01. Next base: position 7,242 of record JAGMCF010000241.1, on the reverse strand, counting down.
TATCTGGCAAAAAATCATCATACCGGCTGAATTAAAATGGGAAATTCGTGACAAGTTAGACCAGGCAAATATAACCGAACGAGTATTATTTCCCGGACTTGATGGTTTAAGCCAATGGTTAAAAAGGCAGTATAGTACAAAGATATAAGCTTTGATTTTAACCTCGCGAAGGTTCAAAACCTTCGCAAGGTTTTGGGCAGCCATTTGTTTCATGGTGTGGACCATGACACCTCAGAAAAATTCGACTCGAGCAAACTTGCCCGAGTCGGGTTTTTTTAATGAATGAAGCTGTAGGATAGCGACAACACTTACGCTGGTTCACCCCGTTAGATAAAACTATTTAATAAAATAGATATAAATTATAATGGCTATACCCTTTAATCAGCAAGATAAATTTTATGTAACTCAGAGCCTCATCCACACAGTTATTCCAAACGTCCACAGCTGTCATTCCCGACGCCGATCCCCAATTTAATTGGGGAGAATCCATATAGCGGGAAGACGCGGTAAAAGACAGGTTGTAAGGAATGGATTCCCACTTTCGTGGGAATGACAAGCAAATGGCGGTAATGGTATTAGCATCATTTATTATTACTTTGCTGAACTAAGGGGATAACCAGTTTTATTTATTAAAAAAGTTGACACAATATAATTTATTTTTTGGAAGTATTTATTATGGTTTTTTGTGAATTTAATAGACTTTGCTAAAAAAAGTTATGAATTAAAAAAATGAGCACAATTAAAACAAACAAGTTTGAATTATTTTTTTTAACAATCTCATCAATTATAATTTTACCCTTATTGTATCTAACCAAAACCATAGACCCGGTAATGACCATAAGAATTTTATTTCTAACATTTATTTTATTTATTGTGAATATGATTCTGCTTGCCAGATTGAAAATTTGTAAAGAAAAATTTTATATTTTCAGGCAAATCATCTTTATATCTTTTTTAGGATACATCATTTTTTCCGCTATTTCTCTAATAAATGCGATAAATATTATAGAAGGGATTTTTGATTTATCAAAAGTTGTTTTATTTTTTATCCTGTTTATTTCTGCAGTTTTAATTTTAAATTATAATGAGAATAACATTAAAATCGTATGTAAAACAATAATTATCAGTTCTATAATTCTTGCAAGCATTGGATTAATACAATACTTTTTTAATGGTTTTTATTTCATTCCTGGGGTTGATGTAGTATATTCAACTTTCACCAATAGAAATCTTTTTTCCTCCATCCTTTTCCTAACATTACCTTTTGTATTATACGGATATTCGACATTCTCAAAAAAATGGATAATCCCAAGTTTTTTTTCAATTTGTTTTTCATTTTTTATCATAACTATTGTAAAAACCAGGTCAGTTTGGTTGGCTATTATTATTTCCTTTTTCTCTTTATTGTTTATAATCTTTTTTTCTAAAAATAAATTATTCTATAGAAAAGTTTTATTTTCAAAAAAGTTTATACTGTTGAGCTTATTCATTATAATAGTGATAGTTAGCGCATTCGTATTACCCAAACCTATGTTAAGTTCTAGTATGAGTAGAAAGGATATTACTGCAACTGGAACCTTAGTTGATGTCCGCCTGAAAGCCTGGAAAAAAACAATCCCGATGATAAAAGAATTTCCACTATTGGGGGTTGGGGTAGGAAATTGGAAAATAATGCTCCCCAAATACGGTGTAACAGGAATGAAAACAGAGCATGGTGCTTACCAGTATATCAGGCCACATAATGATTTTTTCTGGGTCCTAGCTGAAATAGGTATATTTGGATTTATATTCTACTTATCAATCTTTATTCTACTAATTTACTATATTTTGAAAATCATCTCAAAAAGCACAAATAGAGATGATAAATTACTTTTGTTTTTTTTACTTTTTGGATTTATTGGCTATATAGTTATTTCATCATTCAGTTTTCCCAAAGAAAGAATTTTTCATTCAATTGTATTCATATTCATAATTTCAATAGTTACTGTTATTTATAACAAATATTTTCCTGCAAAAAAGCCGGTAAAACATTTTTATTCAATTGGTATAATAATTATAAATTTATGTCTTTTATCTACCATACTATGGTTTGGATATCATCGTTTGAAATCAGAAGCCCATCTGTTTTTTGCTTTACAGGCAAGACGGTTTATGGATCTGAAAACACAAATTATAGCAATTTCGGAAATTGATCCAAGATTTTACAATATGTCTCCAACGGGTATTCCGGTTTATTGGCATAGAGGAATTGCCTATTATGAGCTTGATCAAATTGAACTGGCTTTTAAAGATTTTAATGAAGCGTATTCAAAACATCCTCATCATATTTACATAATAAATAATCTTGCATCCTGTTATGAAATATTGGGAAAACACCAAGAAGCGATTAAATTTTATAATAAAGTTCTTCAAATCTCCCCGAAATTCGAAGAAGCACTTATCAATCTTAGTGCTGTATATTATAATATAAAGGATTACAAAAAAGCATATGAAGCGATTAATCGATGTAATCCTGAAACTAAAAATCCAAAATACCATAGTTATAAGAAAAGAATTAAAGCCAAATTGGATAAAGTTATAGAAAATGAGAAAAGTTCTTGACATAGTTTCCAATTGAAAATCTTGTTAGTTTTTCTAATTTTTTAAAATAAAAATTGTGAAGGATATAATTTTGAAGATATTTTTTATTGAATCCATAATATTTACGATGTTTAAAAAAAAACAAAAAAAAGATAAGGAGAAAAAATCATGAAAAAAATTGTGTTTATTTTATTTATATCATTTCTGATTTCTCAAATTTGTTTAGGAAATCCGAATATTACAGAACAGCAAGACAAACTCGGTGTTAGTATTATTGGCTCACGTATACAAGGAGGTAAAAGTACGTCCATTACATGGACTGGTGGAGGTGGTAACTCAGACTGGGATAATGAAGTTAACTGGGACCCTACAGGTTTACCTGATTCTGATTCCGATGTAATTATCCCTTTCGTTGATATTAATAGTCCTTCAATGAATGCAAGCGGTGGTTGTCGCAACATGACTATTAATAGTGGAGGAATATTTACTTTTCCTACTCTTCCTTCCAATACACTTTATGTTATCAGTAGTTTTATCAATAATGGAGATGTTTATCAATTCGGTGGTACACTTCGGACAGATGGAACTATTACAAATAATGAGACATATTTAGCAGGTGGTGGTACGGTTTTATATGGAAGTACTGCTATTAGCCAATCAGTTACACCCTCAATTGAATATCATGATTTAGAAGTTTCAGGTGCGAATAAAGTATTAGATGGAAATACTTCTGTCTATGGCAATACTAATTTAAATGGTGCCAGTATCGATGTTGGTAATTATGATCTAACAAGCTATACCGGACAATTTTCACAAGCTACTCCAACTCAAGATTATATCATAACAAGCGGAACGGGTTCTTTGAAGTATTGCTCAGTCATTACACCCACTGTTGTAAGTGGTATCTTACCTGTAGGTCCTGATGTAAATAATTATAATCCTGTATCCTTTAATAACAATGGTGTTGCTCTCAACTGGTTTAAAACTAGTGTTCAACCCGGGATCGTTCCGAGCCATCCTAATTCTTCCTGGTGCTTGCCACTTACCTGGGATATAAAATGCGATCCGCTTGGCTCATGGAATGCAACTATAGGATTTGAATGGAGTTTTTTTCAAGAGAATTCTAATTTTACACAGGCAAGGGGAAACAACAATGTTGTATTAAATGTAAGTGAGGATGGTTCGAGTTGGCAGTCTCTTGGACTTGTAACTATTGCATCCTTAGGTGATGATCGCCATTCCTCGGAATTTGATAATGCTGTGTATGTCTCAGAATTTGCTCTAGGAGATGGTGACCATACACTTCCAGTTGAACTTTCTGCCTTCACAGTCCAATATACCGATAACACTCCAACTTTGTATTGGGCAACACAATCGGAGGCAGACAATATTGGTTGGAATGTCTATAGAAATACAGAAGAGGATTTCGGTTCTTCACAAAAGATAACAAATGAGTTAATTCCCGGAAGCGGCACAACAACTGAGCCAAGTTATTATAATTTTGCAGATAATTCACAAGCACTTGAAATCGGCACAACCTACTGGTATTGGTTAGAAAGTATTGACCTTGGAGGGGAATCTCATTATAGTAATTCAGTAAGTATCACAATACCGGTTCCAGATGAAGAACCTTCTAATATTGAACTGCCGGTTGTATATATTCTCAATACCGCACCTAATCCTATGAACTCATCTACATATTTCAATTTTACTCTTGACAAACCAGTTGAAGCCACGATTTCTATTTACAATATTAAAGGTGAATTAGTTAGAAAACTGCCGAAAGTTTGGGCAGATGCAGATGCTGAAACCAAAGTTTATTGGAATGGAAAAGATGAAAATGGGAATAGACTTCAGTCGGGAATCTATCTGTATAAACTGCACCTGAATGGAAAAACCTATAAGAGTGAGAGATTGATATTAACGAGATAGGAAATCTGGAAACTTGATATAAGTTAAGCCACTCATTATCGGCTTGTGTTAAGTTTCTTGCATACCACTTAAATCAAGTCCGAAAAGATTGGACTTAAATCAAGGGAGGTGACAGAATAAAAAAAGTTCTTGACAACATCTCATTTTGAAAATCAAAATTGCCTTTGATAATTTTTTATTTAGTTCAAACTTATATTATAAGTTTTTATTAGATAAGATATCCAGGGTTAATATTTATGAACATTAAGAACATTAAAAACAAATTAAGTAACAAAAAAAAGAAAAGAGGAAAATCATGAAAAAAATTGTGTTTATTTTATTTATCTCATTTCTAATTTCTCAAATATGTTTTGGAAATTCCAATAATCTAGAGCAGCAAGACAGACTGGAGGTTAGTATTATTGGCTCTCACCTTCAAGGAGAGAGATACGATGTTTATACTGCTACGTTTGTTACACCCAATAATCTTCCCTTAGTTTGCACGGATACCCATGTTTATGGTACTGTTCCTGTTACACATACTCTTACTTCATTAGATGAAGTATATATATGGGATGGTGCTGGGATGAGTTGGAGTGCTAGTAGCTGGGGTGTAACTTCACCTCATAGCTTTTCTGCTACTTTTAATACTTCAACACACACTATTCCTACCGGACCAACTACATTGTATGCCTCAAAATATGGAGTGTTTGATGTTGTAGCAGATTTTATGGTTACTGGTTCTGTTCCTGATATTTCCTCACTAATGCCTCCAAGTGCCGATAGAGGTACAACAGTAAATTCATGGGTTTATACTGTGGGTGTTAACGCTACCAGCACTCTTGTTACAGACACAACCCCATTTGGGCTTATGAAAGATAGTGATTTTGTCACTGCAACAAGTTGGAGCACTGAGGATCCTGGAGCTTGTTATCAGGTAACAACTACTCTTCCTCAAACAATGGCAATAGGTGATTGGCTCTTTTATATGATGTTCAATCAGGATAATTTCAGATATAATATTAGTAAAACTTTTACAGTTACTGATCCTATAGGTGTTGATGACGACGGACAGCCCAATACGGTAGTGCACTCCGTTCTTAATAACTGTTTCCCGAATCCTGTTACGGTTGGCGAAAACATTACTTTCAACTTCATGATTGGTGGACTTGAAGGAAGAATACGTCCTGTCTCTCTTAATATCTACAACATAAAAGGTGAACTGGTCAAAGAAATCATCAATGAAGACATGATGGTGAATGACTATACAAAAACTTGGCGTGTGAACGATATTGCGAACGGTGTATATTTCTATCAGCTAAAAACTGAAAATTATCAGGAAACAAAGAAACTGCTTATTCATTAATTCTTGAGTTAAGATTGTCTTTTTAATCCCTGATGAAATAGAAAAGAAGAAGGCATTTCACATGGCAGACTTGATTTAAGTTTTCCACGGGATTTGTTATTCGCATTGTCCAATTTGACAGTAACTTGCAATTATTCTGACTCTTGATCCGCCAGCCCCGTTTATCCCGACTGGTCGGGAACAAGTCGGCGCTGGCGGATCCTCTGTGTCTTTCCATCCCGATTCATCGGGGAACCCGAGTCTTAGCAGACTGGAGTTCAGGCTGTTTTTTTCCAGACTGGACTTCAGAATGCGTAAACGCGCCACCAGTGTTCACTTTATAATATTACCGAGCCACAGATTATCTAAAAATTTTTTATACGGGACTATATGTATTTTTTCATGCATTCGTTCTTCTCTTTCGTTACTTACTACCAATGCAATTCGTGGTGAGTATTCATTGACAAAAGCTTTCATCGGGTATAAATCTTTTTTTGAGATATTTTGTGAGCCTTTTACTTCAATAGCAATTTCTCCTCCACCAAGAATAAAATCAACTTCCAAACCGGATTTTGTTCTCCAGAAATTGATTTCAAAATTCAATTCTTTATACGAATTATAAGCGATAATTTCCATTAATATAAAATGTTCAAATGCTTTTCCGAAAAATTCACCTTTCTCTTCTAACAAATGTCGTTTTGTCATAGCACCTGCAATACCTACATCAAATAAATAAAATTTTGGTGCTCTTGTAATGACTTGTCTATTTTGTCTTTTTTTGAAAGGTTTAATCATTGTTCCCAAAAGAGTATCTACAAGAATCTGGTAGTATTCTTTAACAGTTTTTGAATTAACTCCACACTCACGAGCAATGTTTAAATAGCTTGTAAGCTCTCCATGAGAATAAGCCATAGCTTCAAAGAACCTTGAAAAAGCAGGGATATTACGAGTCAAACCCTCTGCAAAAACTTCCTCTTTCAAATAATCCTGAGTATAAGCTTGCAGCGACTTTTTATAACCTTTTTTTAGATAATGGTCGGGTATCATACCTTGATTTAGAATATGCAGAAGGTCCCAATCTTTTAATTCTGCTGTTGTTAAAGGAAACATTTCATAATGCCAGGCACGACCACCAAGCAGGTTTACATTTCCTCTTTTTAACTTCCTTGCACTTGACCCGCATAAAATGAAACTCAAGTCCATATTTTCTATCAGCCAGTGTACTTCGTCTAAAATTTGTGGAACTTTCTGAACTTCATCCAATATAATCGGATATTTCAACCTATTTCTATCTTTAGCAAGTAATTGTTCCCGTAATAGATATGGTCTTTTTGAAAACTCAAAAAATAGATTAGTCTTCAGAAAATCGTAAACTATGCTATCTGGAAATCTTTCTTTTAAATAGG
>JAGMCF010000240.1 GCA_023129415.1 Candidatus Cloacimonadota bacterium | reverse complement strand
AAAATGTAAAACATTCCAATTATTATGGATTTTAATAGAATCTTCCATTTTGCAGATTTCATTTAAAAGTAAAACAAGGAGAGTTCCAATGAATAAAGGGTCAGTTTATGATTTTTTGTTAAAAACTATGCAGACCAAAGGAGCAGGCTTTCTTTGCCTAATAGACCCTGATAATAAGGATTCACAAAATGCAGTTTTATTAGCCAGGAAATGCGCAGATTCTGGAGTCGATGCTATTTTTATTGGTGGAAGTATTATGTTAGAAGACAATTTTAACCCAACAATAAAAGCTATCAAACAAGAAGTTGATATACCGGTTATAATATTTCCAGGAATTTTTAATTTGGGCTCACCAAATGCTGATGCCATTTTGTTTATGAGTATGTTGAGCAGTCGCAATCCTCAATTACTAATCGGAGACCAGGTAAAAGCTGCCCCTTTAATAAGGAAATTCGGGATAGAAACAATACCAACTGCTTATCTCCTGATTGAATCTGGGTCTCTAACCTCCGTACAATATATGAGTAATAGTATGCCTATTCCAAGGAATAAATATGATATTGGCGTAGCTCATGCTCTTGCCGCTCAGTATTTAGGTATGAAATTAATCTTTATGGATGCAGGAAGTGGTGCAAAAATGTCTATCCCTTTAGAAATGATTAGACAGGTAAAAAGTAATATCAACATTCCATTGATTATTGGTGGTGGAATAAAAACACCAGAAGAAGCACGAGAAAAAGTTGAAGCAGGTGCTGATTTCATTGTAATAGGCAATGCTATTGAAAATAATGATGACCACAACTTAATTGAAGCCTTTGCCAACTCAATACATCAAACTCTTTAAGATTGTCATTATTAAACTAGGAAAATATGATTGATATTCATACTCATGTTCTTGCTGGAGTCGATGATGGTCCCACGAATATTAAAGAAAGTATAGATATACTCAAAGAGCTAATATCTCAAGGGGTTGAAGAAATAATTGCAACACCTCATATTATTTCAGGGGTTTATGACAATAATAGAAAAATCATAGATGAAAAGATTGAGGAATTAAACTCAGAAATAACAACTCATAACCTTCCAATAAAAATCCATAAAGGAGCAGAACTTTATTACGAGCCAAACATAATTGAAAAAACAAAAAAGGAAAAGCTAAGTCTTGCAGGAAGTAAGTACATACTGATTGAAACAGACCTTCATAGATTTCCTAATAATTTTGAGAAAGTCCTATATCAATTTCAAGTTGAAGGGTTTTTCCCGATTATTGCTCATGCTGAAAGATTTATACCATTTATAAATAATTTCAATTTATTACTTGATATAGTAAATCGCGGGATCCTTGTACAAATCAATAGTGGAAGTCTTTTTGGTGATTATGGTGATAATGTTCAAAAATTAGCTCATAAAATATTAAAAACAGGATGTGTGCACTTCATTGCTTCTGATGTTCATGGTATAAAAAAACGACCAATATTATTAGAAGAAGTATATAAATTTTTATCTGAAAATTTTAATGAAAATCTGGCAAAACTCTTGATGGAGGAGAATCCAAAGAACCTTATTCAAAATGAAGAAATCGAAAATATGTTAGAAAATTACTATGTTGAAGATGAATCAAAACAAACTTTCATAGAGAGGATTAGAAATTTTTTTAGAATATAATAATGACTTTACTACAAAAACCCACGAAATTCAAGCATTCCCAATCCCCAATTTAATTGGGGAGGGCTTGGGAATGAGTTTGTCATGTTCTAATTTTTTTCTTTGTGTCTTTGTGTCCATTCTCCGTAGTCCCGATATAATCGGGACGAAGGATGAACCTTTGTGGCGAAAGGATTTTCAGATGAAACACACATGTCCCGAAAACAAATCGGGACTCAAAGGAGGATGAAAATAATAATAAGATGTTTATGTTAATGAAAGAATTTATTTTTTCTCTGCGTTTATCTGCTTTATCAGCGTAATCTGTGTGCTATTTACAGATGAAAACTTACCTTGATTGCATCCCTTGCTTTTTCAAACAAGCAATAAGAGCTGCAAAAATTTTAAATATTGATGAACTAAAGACCAAAAAACTATTAGATGAGTTAGGCTTATTGATAAACCAAATGCCTTTAGAAAGCACCCCTCCAGAGCTCGGTAGAATCATTTATGGAAAGATTCGCGATCTTACCGGAAATCCAGACCCTTACAAAAATCTAAAACAAAAGGATATTAAAGAAGCACTCCGATTATATCCTAATATTAAAGAATTAATTTCCAGATCAGTTGATCCTTTAATGACTGCTATCAAAGTAGCAATTGCTGGAAATTCTATAGATTTTGCTATAGATACTGATTGTGATATTGAAGATGAATTGAATAAAACACTCAAGCAACAGTTCGCTATTAATAATTTTGGGCAGTTCAAGTATTATCTAAATAACACATATGAAATTTTATACATTGGAGATAATGCTGGAGAAAGTGTATTTGATAAAATACTGATCGAGCAGTTGAATAAGCCAACAATCTATGTTGTAAGAGAAATTCCAGTGATAAATGATGTTACATATCAGGATGCTATTGATTCTGGTCTGGGTGATGTTGCTACTATTGTTTCTTCTGGCTCAGATGCGCCTGGTCTTGTATTAAAGACTTGTAGTAATGAGTTTTTGAAAATATATGAAAATTCTAAATTTATTATCAGTAAGGGTCAGGGAAATTATGAAGCTTTATCTGATGAGAAGAAAAATATATTTTTCCTACTCAAAGCAAAATGTCCTGTTATTGTCAGGGATTTGGATGTTTCTGTTGGCGATATAATTTTTAAAGGGATAAATGCAGAATAATGTAAAAAACCCGACTCGGGTTAAACAACTCGAGTCGAGTTTTTGTTCCGAAATTTTAGATAAAAATTATACGGAAGAAAGTATCCACAAGAGATTACAGAATTGTAAGGATTATAAAAGTCTTGAAAATTTCATCAAAGAAGATATATTCATAATTACTAATAATGAATTTCCATTCGGTTCTTTAGGTTCAGAGCATCTATTGAAATGCTTTGAGATGGCAAATTATTTTTCATCTATTAAGTTTATTCCTAATGTTTTAGGACTTCGCGAAAAATTTACAAAGGTCACAAATAATAAGACTTTTTACGATAAGATAGATCCAATAGATGGTAAGATATTCTATAGAAAAAGGTTCAAGCATCTCAAATTAAATGATAAAGAATTAACTGAAATCTCTTCAAAATTTAATCTAAAAGAATTCAGCACTTTTGATATTTTAGCAGAAAATACAATAATGCTATTTAATTCGTTGCCGGGAATTAAAACTATCCAATCCTGTACTGGTCATTCTTATGCTCTAAGATTATTTTGCCATTCAGATTTGAGATTAGAAGCAGACAAAAGGATTGTTAATCTTGAAAAGCTTAAAAGAAAATTTAGGAATTTGTATTATGACTATGATAAGAATATTTTCAAAATAAGTATAACCAGTAATAATAATCGTATTTATATTGATTTTTTTCATATTCCTTCAGAAGATTGGATAAGAGCAAACGACAAAACTCCTGTTATGGAATTATGCGAAAAAAATCTTAATATGCTTGTTTCTACTTTTGGCTATAAACCAAAATATAATTGCACTAATAAAAGATTCCGCAATTCAGATGTTCAAACGGTTGATAAAGTTAGAAGAATGATTTATAAGTTCATAAATAATCTTAAGGACAACTTAGATTTATCTGATGAAAATGATGAAAAATTCTTGGAAATTTTCCAACCAAGATGCTTAATTTTTGAAAGAGAATATCGGGAATATTATAACTCTGAAATATCAATAGATATAATTAAGAAGTTTTGGAAGAGGTTGGAATATTTGGGGAACAGATTGAGATTCAAAACTAATATAGGACTGGATGGCTGAGTTCATATAAAAGCAATAGAAAACAATTCAGATATACGGAATTACCTCCTATAAAAAAGAATGGTTGTATCCATTCCGGTGAATATTGGAACTACTTACACAAAATAACCATCCAGTTATTTCTATTAAAATAGTCATCCTGCAATTTCTTAAACTCTTTATAATCTGAGACATTCACATTTCTGTCTATGAGTATAAAGTTTGATCTAAAGGTAAGTTCATTATTATCTTTATTAGAATTAATCTCAAATTCTGCATATTCATTATCTTTTGACTTGGAATTAGGAATATACTCTACTTTAAAAGTTCCTGGAATTATTATTTTTGCATCATAAGAATACATTCTTTTTGAGTAAAGTCTAAGGTCATAATTTCTTTTCTTAATAGATGAATAATTTCCTGCATTAGCACCATAGATATACAATTTAGGAATATTGAAGCGAACTTTATCTCCTTGAAAAGTGGCATAGTGCGGTGATTCAAATACAAGTTTGACTTCCATATCTTTGGTAAGATCTTCTGGATTTGTGAAATCATAAGAGATAAGTTTGGAACCACCTCTTATATTATTTACAACCCCTTTAAAGAAAATATCCTGTTCATCCTTATTCTTAAATTTCAGTTGATTCCTAATATTCCAATCACAATAACCTGTAGCATTGAGTTCAAAAGTGCCCTTTAGATTTCCTTGTTCATCAATTTCTGCATTGAGAAAAACTTGGGCTATGCTTTCCTTCTCATTCAATACAGGAATATTCACAAACTCTGATATATTCTCTTTTATCATCAGTCCATCCTTGCCCTGATATGTGCTTGGAATCCAGCCATATCTATTAAACTGACCTATAGGTGAAACAAACTGAACATCTCCATTATTTTCTATTGCAACCATAACACTATTGAATTGCGAAGGCACGGGAAGAGAATTATCCATATCAACTAATATAGAACGAGAGAGTCCTACTATTGAAAAGTATCCCCATTTTGGTGTTGGAACAAGCACGGGATATGCATTTACCCCAATAGCCTTAAGAAGTGAAACAAGAAGTACTGCCTTGTCTTGTGGGTCTCCATACTTATTCTTTAAAACCTTTTTTGCTTTATTGGGTTTATATCCACTTTCACCAAAGGAAAGATAAACACTTCTTATTTTCTGTTGAACAAACAGGACAATATTTTCAATTTGCTTCTCTATTGTATCTCCACCAAGTTCTTCAGCCACTTTTCTAATATTTTTATCTAGTTTAACATATTTATAAAACTTTTCACCATACCAATTTCCAAATTCTTCCCACGAATCATAGAAAGTGAAGAGCAATTTTGGTGCTATTTCAGATATTGGTGGCATATTGGGTTCAGTCTCAATTTTTGGAATATCTTGTTGAATAAATTTATAGGAGACCATATCATCAGATAAATGCTTAATGATAGGCTCGATATCTACACCGATAAATTCTTGATGAAATTTGCTTTCCTCTCTCAGAGGAAAAACTATTGTAAAGACTTTCTTCTTTATCGGCTCTGTGCCTTGAAAGAGAACTTCTCCAAAAAGAGGATGTTTTGTAGCTTCTTTAGAGGAGACTTTATAATGATATTCTATAATAACATCTGGCTCAAGAGCGGAAAATGAAACTACCTTCATCAACACATTTGTATATTGTGTGGCGAATCCCACCTCGGGAGCACTTACATCAGAGATAGCATCTTTATCTGCTTTAACTATTCTCCCTGATGGAAGTATTGTCTGTGCTGTTATAACCTGAAAATCTTGAGAATTTTTATCATATCTCTCTTTTATATCGCCAAATATCTCTCTACCTCTTTTTTCTAATATTTTAATTCGGAGAAACCTCTCCTTATCAACTTTCATATCTTTCTCTAAAGTAATAGTAGTACTATCAAGAAGAACCACGCCAGATGCATTTGGATATTCCTTTGCTTCAGATAAATTTGGGAAGATTGTCGCTAACAAAAAAACTATTAAAATATACTTTTTCATAATATCACCTCATTCTATTTAATTCGACACAGAAAAACGCTGATTAAAGACGCAGAAATACGCTGATAAAATTATATAAACTATTATCAGTGTTTTTCAGCCTAATCTGTGTTCTTCAGTGTGCTATTTTTTTGAGTACTATTTCCTGGCCACTCTTTTGTGATGCTTCATCAAAAATGGATTTCATTATCTTATATTGTTCAGGTGAAAAGACGAATTCATTCATAACTGACTCTGAGTAGTGTAGAATATATCCATCATTTACTTCATAACGACTTTCAACTTTGAAGAACTCAACATCTTTTTCAAAATTTTCAGGTAGTTCTTCTACTTCATATCCTTCAGGAATGTAAATCTTTTCTTTAACTTCAAATTTTAAAGTAGTGTATAGATAAAGGGGATATTTCCTTTCATCCAAGTCAAATGGATTTCCTCCTCCACCAAATGATATATTACCGGTACCTCCACCAGATAAAGGAGTTTTGAAGGAAAAAGTTTCTCCCAAATTTAGACCATAATTCTCAGCATGAAACCCTAATGTAATTTCTAATGGTTGATAAAGGTCTTTGGGGTCACTATAATAGAAAGTATCCAGAACAGCGCCTGTAGCCATACCACTTACCATAGATTGAAATATTTGTTTCATTTGCTCAGGTGGAAGCATTGTAAGCAGGCTTCTAAAAGACATATCCATAAGACCGAATAACTTCCATGTAAGGACCTCATTCAGATTTCCATTCTCTTCTAAATGTCCTTCTGCTTCCATAGAAAAGAGGTTCTCCTCTGCTGATACTTTAGGAGTATATTCCAGGTCTTCGCCATCCTCATCACATACCAAAACACCTTTGCCTTGCTCAATTGAAGACAAAAACTCCCTCGTGTTCTCTATAGTTGGGTCAATGTAAAGGAAACTACCATCTTTCTCTCTTACAGCAGTAATGGCATGGTTAAACTGGTCAACAGGAATATCTTCTTCAACATCCAACATTGGATTAGTTAATACTGTGTAGGCATCAAATCCTGCTTTTCTCAACATTGCAGCAAGGAGGCAGGCTTTATCTCTGCATACACCGTATTTATCTCTAAAGCACTTTGTTGCTGGGAATGGTTCATAACCACCTTTTTTCCCTGACATCTTGGTTCCTACATATCTGATATTTTTTGAGACATAATAATACAGGGCTCTGATACTGTCTTCTCTCGTCTCCCTTCCGACAAGAACACTGTCTATCACTGAGTTCATAGTATCATTTGTGGTGAACTTGTCTTTACAGAGATCCCAATACCACTTTGACCATACTTCCCAGGAAGGAACAGAAGTAATGAGAAGTTTTTTGCAAACATCAGGCATAGGCGGCATCATTGGTTCTTCAACTATCCCGGGGACATTTTGAATAGACCATTTGTAAGTGGTTTTACCATTCTTTTTACTTTCCTGGAATTTTACTGATTGGTCTTCATCATTTTTTACTTTCCAATTCAAAGAAATAGGTGAAGCTACTGAATACACTTTTTTTATTACAGGATTTTTTCCTTCAAAGAGAATATAGGTATCAAAATTATCCTCCATTGGTGGATTCTGCATTATATCTTTTACTACATACTCAACAGATGAACCTTCTTCAACATTTGGGAAGATAATCTTTTTCATTCTAACATTTGGCAGAAAAAATTTGCTAAATGCAGGTATTTTCACATCTTTAATATCTTCCTTTGGAACATTCATTACTTTACCATCCGGGCTAATTACTCTTGCCATTTCTACAACTACTGTATCATATAAGGTGAAATAGCCAAAGGTCGCTTCTGAATACCAGGCTTTTCCTTTCATTGTCAGGATCTTGACAAGTTTATGCTGTGTTGATACATACTTGCCAGACGATTCAAGGTCAATACCGATGCTGTCAATTATTACAACTGCGTTTGCAGTTTCATATCCTTCCCTGTTAATCTTCTGCAGAAAGGAATAATTAATTCGTTTTGCACAACTAAAAAGCAAAACTGAGATTGCTAATATTAACAATATTTTTTTCATCACATCCTCCATTATTTTTTTAGCCACGAATTTACCCCGTGAAATACTTTGTTCATTCATTCACCATTTTTTTCTTTTGCTATTTCACTAGGTAAACATAAACTATCACTAACTTTTATTTCAGTTTGTGTTTAGTTTCTACCTTTTTGTAGAAACGAGTGGATTAACTTTTCCTATAGTACCACAAATCTGCTGAAGTTTTATTCGGGTTTTCGCTAAATCCTTGGATGACAAAGTGCCTAACTTATTTTTCACTAATGTTTTTTGCAATGTCGCCAGTTTATGCAGGCGTATAGCCGACGGGAGCAAAAGACCCGCCCTCTTCCATTCTACCACTCTAACATCGTAGTCAGTATCTACATCTTGGCTTGTAATCCGCGCAACCAGAATGTCTGCATCACCAGCATCTAATAGCACAAGTGCAGGGCGTCGCTTAACTTTTTGCTGTTCTGCAAATGGAAATGCAAGTAGAACAACATCACCCAAATGATAGTTTTGCATCGTTCAATTCACTTGGTCATAAATGGCGTCAGAGTCACTGTATCCCGCGAGAAACTGCTTCGCTGTTAAGCGGGCCCATGACTGTTCAGAATGGTGGACATCTGCTGGTTCACTAATCAAAACTATCAGTCTAACCACTTGTGCCCGCAGGAGTTTCTTAAAGAGAGTATCTGGTATCTCGAGTTTGCCATCGCGTGTCACCCTGGTTTGAAATTCATATGCTTTCATAATGCCTCCAAGTAAGACTTTATTATACAGAAAGGCAACGAAATATGTCGCCTAACTTTTTTACAATAATATTCAATCTTTATTCATGTTGTTGTGCTCGCCCCGTGAAATACCTGCCAAGAAAATTGGTAAATTAGTGAACAAACAAAATATTTCACCCGTCTGGGCGCCGAGCCTGACGGGGTTCACCCTGTGAAATAAAATCTTCGATTTTAATGCAAAGCATTATTTCACAGGGTAAATTCGTGGCTTATCTTATTCTTTTAATTTCCACATCCTGGTTAATATAAGTTAGGACTTCCATATTGCCCATTGGAGAGCCTTCTATATATGATATTCCTTCCATTGCTGCATGTAGTTTAGCAGAAGAGACAAAACCATCTTCTAATAAGCAAATAATCTTTCCTTTTGTCTTACCACTAATTTCCACCCTGACAGTTACCTGTTCTTCATCTATAATTTTATTAACAGATACCTCTGATTCTACAGAAATTATTGCATATTCTTTTTCTGATTTATCTTTCTGAAATCCATCTAATGTATAAATAGAATGAGTAGTATATTCATCTTCTATAAAGTCATTTTCCCATTTATCTCCAACTCTTACCTGTTTATTTGGAAGTAAACAAAAAAGTTCTTGAATATAACCTTTAATATTTGATTCCATACTTTTAGTATCGCTCTCCAAATCACTTTCCATACTCAATACCTCTCTATACTGTAGAAGAACCACTTTGAATACTTTACCTTCAAGTTCATCAACTTCTGGTATAGGCTGCATCGCTCCTGAGACTATCACTGATCCCTCTGATTTATCAATGGAAACATTAATATAAATTGTATCTCCCACTATCTTTTCAATCTCATTAGAAATAGTAAAACCCATTGATATATTCTGGTCTTGAGTTGTGCCTTGAATAACCATTGTGTTTATCATTACTTCAGTTATTTTGTATTTGAGAACCAAACCTTCTGTAAATTTCTGTTCAAGTAAGACAGGAACTTTCTTTACAATTAATTTTGTTGCACATCCAGAAATAAGGATTAAAATTGTTACAAATAATATTATTTTCTTTATCAAGAATCCTCCTAATAATTTTTTAATCTTTTATGAAGTTAAGAATATTTTGTAAAGTTTTTTTATCATAACAATAACATATAAAAAAAAGAATTCGGAAACTATGCTCCGAATTCTTCATAATAATAAAACAATAATATCAAAGTCTTTCTATAGCAATAGAATCCTATCTAACCAACAACATCTTCTTAATCTCACTAAATTTATCTGTTTGGATTTTGTAGAAGTATATTCCACTGACTACATCATTACCATATTCATTTTTGCCATCCCAGATGACATTATAAGAACCTGCAGATTTGTTCTCACTGACTAATGTTTTTACTAACTCACCTTTAATATTATAGATTTTCAAAGAGACATTACTACTGTGTGGGAGTGAGTATTGGATTTTAGTTGTGAAATTTCCGCCTGAGGTGGAGAATGGATTGGGAATATTTTGACTCAAAACATATTCATCAGGAATTTCAGTTTGTGGATTGCCAGTCCCAACGCTCGTTCTAAGAATGGATATCGCAACATCTTCCATAAATACTTCCTCATTCCATCTTAAACTTTGAAGTGTAACCATTGTTGTGTCATTCTCGCCAAAATCATTACTAACAGTAAACCAAATATTTGCAAAAAGACCTTCTTCATCATTGGGTATTACACTCGCTCCGCTAATTTTTATCTCACCACTTTCATTGTTGTTTTCAATTGTGAAGCTCTCTAACAATTCTGACCAGATAATGTCAGTATATGTCAAATGTTCAGGATTAAATAAAATCTTGGCTTCAAATGAGAAAATATTATCACTATTTTCTAATATCAATGGAATAGATATTGGTGCTCCAGGTTGAATTTGTTGATCTTCCATAATCATATCACCAGTGGCTATGAAAACTGTTCCTGTAGGATAGGGCAAAGTGTCTATAATTCCAACTCCATATTGTAAAATCAATGTCGCATCCAATGCAGATACAGTTGAATCCAAACTGACATCAGCATTAACTAATTGCAATTCATTCAGGTCAATGTAACCGACAAGATACCTTAGAATCATTGAAGCATCATACGCCTGAATCTGACCATTTAAGTCCACATCCCCATACATTGGAGTAAGAATACTGATTCCTCCTGATATCAACTCAACAGGAATATCACCTGTATCAAAGAGTGCATATTCAAGAGTAATGGGAACGAAGTTAGACGCTGTATCTGGCACAGCAAATTTCAACCAGAAAAGCACACCTTCACCAGAAATTTCTTCTGCTCCAGCAGTCCAGATAATATTCAAACTATCTGTTTCATTTGACTCATACATCCAACCTGCATCTCCAATTAAACTGGAATCTGTTACGATTTCTATAAAATCTAAGAATCCTAAATATCCACCAATATATATTTCAGCAGAATTGAAAGTGGAATCAGGTGGGAATTGGACATTTATTGGCACCAGAACAGTATCGCTAGGCCACGCATATTCAGTTGGTATTTCAAGATATATAGGTTCGGTTGGAGAATAGGGTTCAATAACTGTCAAAAACTGATCAACATCCACATCTGTCAAAACCTGTATAATGCCACTAGGCCAGTTTACAATTACAGAATCAACTGCTGAATGAGTGCCTAAACCAAATTCAACTATAAGAGAATTTTGAGAACCAAAACCTGAGGTTGATTCAACATAGCGTAATTGCAATAAATCTCCTGCTACAACACGAATTGTTGTTCCTATAGCTGCATAATTACTTATTGTTCCGATTGCTTTAATATGTAGCCAGTGATTTCCATTTTCACTGCTACTATTTAGATATAAACGATTTGGTTCCGAGCTATAGTAACCACTAACTAAATAATAATCTAAATCACCATCGCAATCAAAATCTCCCCAACTGCCACCCATTCCGGTTCCTGGTATATCTTGCATCTCATAAGTTTCGACAAATCCATTTCCTTCTGATACTTCATTACGATACAAACAGTTAGGATACCCTTGCCAACTTGTAACATACAAATCCAAATCTCCGTCATTATCATAATCACACCAGCTTGAATGAAAACCACCCAGGTTGTTTGCTACACCTAATTCAACAGCGACATCTGTAAAGATGTATCCATCATTTCTATATAGACGATTTGGATAACCATCATGTTTATTCAAATACAAATCCAGATCTCCATCATTATCATAATCTGCCCAACTCGCACCATCAGCATAACGCTGAGTATTTCCTACACCCATTGCATTGGTTACATCTGTGAAAAGACCTATTGTATTTACATCATTACGATATAAGGAACACCTTTGTCCACGACCATTTACGACATAAACATCCATATCACCATCATTATCATAGTCCCCCCAAACAGCAGTACGAGAAAAACTATTTCCAGCTGCACCCAAAGCACCTACAATTTCAACAAATCCTGCATCACCATCATTTCTGAATAACCGGTTAGGAGCACCATTACCGCTTGAGCTTCCTTGGAGAGGACAATAAATATCAAGATCACCATCATTGTCGTAATCAACAAATGTTGCTCTACCATAATATCCAACTTCTGTGAAACCGTTTATTTCATTAATGTCGTTTCGCAATAGTTTCGCATACAGAATGTCTATATCATTATCATTATCATAATCACCAATACTCAAACGACTACTTGATGCTGGAAGACCAACTTCAACTGCGACATCAACAAACCAATTTCCATCGTTCCTATATAATGCTGGATAATTGCCACTGGACTCTGTTGTCATTAGTATATCCAAATCCCCGTCATTATCGTAATCAAACCATACAGTCCCGATACCTTTGCGAGAATCATCAACTCCATATTCACTTGCTACATCTATGAAAACCGGTGTTGGTAAACTGGAACCATACTCATAACATCCCATATCAATAATTGCTATTCCATCTCCATCTCCATCAAATACTCTGGGATTACCATCCAAATCAAAAGGGTATAAATTCATACCAGTAGTATCCGGTGTGCCAGTATCAATACAGGGAGAGTTTGCTTGAAAATGAAAATCATAATTAAATACATCTACAAATAATGGGGCTTCACTTATACAGCCTATACCTGGAGAACAGGAACAATAATTCCCAAGTTCGTTATCCCAGACATCACAATAATCTGTAGTTATTGAACCATAAGAATAGTAAATACCATAATCATTATTACCAGCAATTATATTATTGATTAATGTAGGATGGCCACCAACAACAGAAATGCCTCCACCAGCTGGGGATGTATGAGTAGTTGTATTGCCAAAAATAATATTATTCCTAATAATTGGGCTTCCTCCATGTATGCAATGAATACCACCACCATACCAATCAGTATCATTATCATATATCAAATTGTTTTCAATAATAGGACTTGAATAATAAACAGTAATTCCACCCCCACCACCATTAATATCAATAAGTGCCTGATTATTTCTTATTATATTATTTCTGATAATAGGCATACTTCCGGTATCATCGTTATGATAACAATGTACTCCTCCACCCCCAGAAAGATTGTTGGCACTCGCAATATTGTTTTCAATAATATTATTTTGTACAATCGCATTACAATAATGATACAAAAGAATTCCACCTCCAGGTCCTACATTACCGCCATCACCTGCTACACAATTTTTAATAATATTATTCTGGATAGTAGGAGAAGCATAATAGCACTTAATCCCTCCACCCCATGTTTCTCTAGCATTTGTTATTGTAAATCCATCAATGATATCACTATTATCTTGATAAGTACTACTTAATGAAAATCCTCTACCATCATTTTCGCAGTCAATTATGCAATTTTCTGGACCATTTTCTGATTTTACTATTAGATGTTTTACATTACCATTCCAGGTAAGATCTTTGTTGTTATTACCTGTATAGATTCCATCAGCTACTAATACAGTATCTCCATCACCAGCAGCATTAATACCTTCTTGAATTGTTAGATAATTACCTCCTCCATTCACATCTACATAAATTGTTTCTGCATTTAGTATCTGCCAGCTGGCGAATAAAATGCAAATAACTATAAGGTTTATTGTTTTTGCTTTCATAGCACACCTCCTTTTTGAGTTACTTATTAAAAGCATCAAAAACATCTTTTTAAATAAAATTTTGTCAAGAACTTTTTTTGTTTACTCATAATGCAATAATTACTATTATTATTTACTTCTAAATTTATTTTATAAATCTTAATATAGCAACTACATAGAATTTATAATTCTATAACCAAAACCACATTATATCTAAAGAAATTCATAATAATATTTTAGAAAAGATATCCAATTAGAAAAAATAAAGAAATTTATATCATTACAATTTATCTTAACAACTTCTAAAGAATTACAAACCAAAATAATTGACAATGAAAATATTCTAATTAAATATATCAATTAGTTTTGTTTTCTATAAATCAAAACTGATAATCATAAGGATAATGCATAGAGAATAATGAATATTTTATTAACTGGTGCAACAGGATTTATTGGATCTCATTTAGTAAATCGACTTGTAAAAGAAGGGCATAAGGTTACTTGTATTGTCAGGAAAACAAGTAATATTGAGGATTTAAAGAAATTAAATGTCACAATCTTTATGGCAGATTTGAGAGATACAGAAAGTTTAACAAATTTACCTAACAATATTGATATTGTTTACCATTTAGCAGCATACGGTATTTTTTCAGCAACTTCCGAAAAAATATATAAAGAAATGATTGAAACAAATGTTCAGGCAACAATTAATCTATTTTTAGCAATTATTAAAAAAAATCCAAAATTAAAAAAATTCATCCATTTCAGCAGTTTGGCAGCTGTTGGTTTTCAAAGAGGAACAGTTATTGATAATAATACAGAACCACGACCTGATACTCTTTACGGAGAATCAAAATATCAAGGTGAAATTTCTCAAAAAAAATTGGCACAATCTTATAAAATTCCACTTGTCATCATTCGTCCAAGTTTAGTATATGGCAAAAATGATTTCACATCTGATTTTTTGAAATCAGTAAGGTTAATAAAAAAAGGCATTTTCCCAACTTTCGGAAATGGTAAAAATTTAATGTCACCTGTAATATTCGTTGATGACTTAATTGAAATTTGTATTAGGTTTATGAAATCAGAAAAAGTAGGCACATTTATTTGTGCTAATGATGAAAAATTTACTATAAATTATTTTGTTGAAACAATCTCTGAAAAACTAAGCAAAAAAAGGGGGTCGATAAAAATTCCTGTTTGGTTTGGATCAATTTCTATTTACCCTATTGAAATTCTTTTTAAATTAATTAATAAAACTGCTCCTTTGAATAGTAGAAGAATTAAAGATTTAAGTGTTGATAGATTGTTCAAAGATATTCATAAGGATTTAGATGAAGCGATAAATTATCATCCTACAACCAACTTAAAAGAAGGGGTTGATATTGTTGTTGATTGGTATAAAGAAAATAAGTTAATTTGAATGAAAACAAAAGAACTATTCTGTATGACATCTTTTCGTTACATATATTTGAAATACAACCAAAATAGTCATTAGTTATTCAAAATTTAAAAGGTAAATAATTATATAATGACAATATTAGAAAGACTTGGTAAAATAAAAATTATTGAGATAATATTTCATTTCTTTTTTCATAGGATGAAGTTAAGATTTTTTATAGATGGATTTCTTCATCTATTTCCAGTAATAAAAAGAATACCTGAAAGTGGAACATTTTATCGTTGTCGTTATTTAGAATCAATTTTTGTGGCAGATGAATTTTTTAATCGTAAACTTTATCATAATGGTGTTCCCGAAAATACTATCACATTTGTAGATCTGGGCTGTAATATTGGTCTTTTTATTGCTCTAATAGTGCATATTACAAAACAAAGGGATTTGCGTGGCTTAGCGATAGATGCAAATAAAGATATGATTAATGAAACAAACTGGATCATCAAAAAAAATGAATTGAAAGAAATTTATGCAATTCATGGATTGGTTGGTACACAGAACTCAAATGATTCCGAAGAATTTTATATTAATCCCTCAAATTTGGCATCCTCAAAATATCCTATTTATGAACCTGGCGTTCCAGAAGTAAAAGGGTGGAAAAAGACTGTTGTTCCTAAAATAAATCTTGAAGATCAATGGAAAAAACATTTTGGTGATATACCTTGCGATTTATTGAAAATAGACATAGAAGGTTCCGAAAAGGATTTTTTGGTTCCTATGAATCCTTTTGTTCAACGAGTTGAAGCTATCTTAATCGAATGGCATACCTGGATTATCTCCTTTAAACAAGTTAAAGATATACTTTATGAGTATGGTTTCGTTCTGGAAAATATTTTAGAAGATCGTGGTGTTAGAGGTGTAGCTTTCTTTACCAGAAAGCAGATAAACAATTAGTATGAAAAAGATCATCACTTTTGCAGTAATAGGCTTGTTATTAGTAATAATATGGCTTAAATTAATTGATGTTGATGAAATGTTCTCTTATTTTAAAAATATTAATATATACTACCTAATTCTAACCGTTTTTTTTGTACTTTTAGCAATTTCTTTAAGAGCCATCCGCTGGCATTTTATCACAAAAAGACTTATTCCCACCTTCAAAATTCCAGATGCTTTGCGATACTATTTTATAGGAGCGTTTGTAGATTTTTTGATTCCGATTCGAATTGGAGAATTAATTAAGAGCTATAAAGTAAAAAAGGTATATAATGAACCAATCTCCAAAACTGTATCTACTATTTTTATCGACCGTTTGATGGATGCTTTTCCAATAATATTTATTGTCATATTATTACCTTTTATTAAATACAAACTTACAAATGTTATTAATTATCTTATTAC
>JAGMCF010000024.1 GCA_023129415.1 Candidatus Cloacimonadota bacterium | reverse complement strand
CTGCGGTTAGTTGTGCTTGAGCTAAAGTTCTTGCAGCTGATTGCGCTTCGCGCATAGTCAAAGTACCTCTTTTAATATCATCGGTAAATAAATTCATCAAAGTCATAGCGTCTCTAGTTGAAAACCCATATTGACGCAATTCCGCAGTCAAAGAAAAAATACTATTTTTGTAAAGATCTAAAGGAATTCTTGCAGCTGCAGCGTTAAAAGCAATAGTTTCATAAGCATCTGCAGTTCCTTCCATAGTCATACCTAATTGTTCATGCATATAAACTACGTCACGCGGAAAAGATCTACTTATACCTAAAGAATATTTAATAAAAAGAGGTACCATTTCATTAATTTCTTGCTCAGTACCTATTCGTTGTTCCCTTAAAGTTTTTATAATATCCTCAGCAGCAGTTCTTGCTGCTTTACCTCCCATACCTGTTGCTGTAACTAACTGTTCATAATAATTACTAATTGATATTGCGCCTATACCAAAAGCTCTGTTTAATTCACTTTGTTTTCTTTCTAATCTGTCTATCTCACGTAAAAATTGATCCATACCACCAACAGCTACGCCTAAACCTCTAGTAAAATTTTGCAGTTGCTTTGTACTTTCAAAAGTAATAGGGCCTAAACGTTTCATATCCTTACTTGCTAACCCTAATTTATTCAAAAAATCAACAAAGCGTCCGCCAGCATATCCATATCCAACAACTCTAAACATGCCCTCTAAAGCAGCTGAAAAAGCTTGAGTACCAGCAGCGGCGGTTTTCCCTTGTGGTCCAAATTTTTGAAGTTGTTCTCCTAAACCTTTTATTTCTTCTCCAACCATAAAACTCCCTTTATATAAATAAAAAAAGCAGGTAACTATAAAAGCTACCTGCTTTGAGTTCTTCTCAAAAGCTCGATTATTTTTTACATTAAATCACTAAATAATTACTTTAAATCTACGCCCCGCACTATTATATACATAAGTTTTGTTTCCCACTCTCTTCTTATCACCTGGTAAAGCCGAAAAAAACACAAGAAACACAAGACACCACGGATTAAGTATACATGAAGCAATCAATGCTATATAAAATATCAAAACAAAACAATTTTTAATAAATATTAATACTTTCATCTCACTCCTCCTCCATTATATTATACACAATTCAACGCAAGGAGGAGCATTATATATGATCAATTTCTAAACTATCCTCTTCACCACTTTCCTCAAGATATTCTTTAGTTTGTTTCTCAAACAAAATATTTTCACGCTTACTCTCTTCTGTATCCTTCAAATGAACATACAATTCTTTATCTAACCAAGGTTTAAGCATTTCAAATATATTCTCAACTGCTTTATTTGTATACTCATTTTTGTTTTTCTTTTCTTCTAATGCATTATAAAAAATCCACAACATTTGAGCATTATTATATTCTGATGTATGCAAAACTTTATCAATCCCAATATGTTTTGATACCTCCCACAAATATTTAGATTGAACATCATTCTTTACAATATCTTCAACTAATGTACTTAAATCTTTAGCCCATTCGCTATAAAATTCTATATACTCTTTGAGTATCATATCAACTACAAAAAGGTTCAAAGATTTCAAAAAAATCTCTTTTTCTTTCTTAGATTTATTTGGGATAAAAAGAGCAGAGGTTAGAAGTTTTACACTTTCCTTTAAAGTTCTTGGAAAATTTCCATCGACTATACGTAAAGTAATAAACCATTTTAACTTTTTAAATGGTTTAATTCTCTTTGTAGGTAATTCATTTTCAAAAATAGCTCTCTTAACTTGTTCATTACTTATCATTATAAACCTCTACCAAAAAAGCGAGCAGTTTTTTATTTCTGCTCGCTCTTTTTTTGACTATTTTCCTGTTCTGTATATGCAGCAACTTCTACAGATCTCTCACTATTTTGAACACCAGTTTGTATTTTATCTACTTCTTCAACAGTCTTCTCAACATCAGCTTTAGCCTTCTCCTTTTCCTCTTCGTTTAAATCTTCTGGTTTCTTAACACTCCCCAATAAATCTTTTTCATGTTTTTCCTGTAAATCATTACATGCAGTATCAAGGGCATTTACTACAACCTGATCCCACTTCCTAATAAGAATTTTTTTATAATCAATCAACGAAATAGTATTATTTCCTTCAAGGTTGTGTTCTTTATTATATGCATCTACTTGCTCTTGAGTAGCAAAAGGCTCTCCATTAATTTTAGTAATACATCTAACAAGCATTTCAACTTTAACAGTCCAAGCAACAGCGCTTACAGGAACAGGTGCCAATGCTTCTGCAACTTCAATATTCTTTCCAACATCTAACAGTTCAATTTCAAACTCCCAATCTTTTACTTTTGAACCTTCCCAAGTCTTAAAAGGTTTTACTTTTGCTCTAGTCACCTTTGTAATATAAGATAATACTTCACCATAATTCATTACTACCTCCTTTACTTTATTAAAACTTCTAAAAATTTAAATTTTACGAAACTCTTGTAGGTCTCACGGTCATAGTCTCAACATTAGTAATTGCTCCAGTTGTTATTGTTTTCCCCCAATCAGTAATCCAACAATCCTCATAATTTACATAAGCAATACCCGCGTTTTCAGTATCGGCCCCTGGAGGACCAGTAACTTCTTTATTCTTTACATCCATCCGAGGATAATGTATTGCTTCTTTAATATCTAAAGATCTAACCTGATTTTGAACATCCTTAGTTACAATTCCAAAATGATCAAACATAGTTTTATTATACAATCTAACCTTCTCAAGACGTAGTGTATAATCAGTAACCCCAGGAACAATCTCTTTTATTTCTCCTCCATTAGTAGCAATTTCACGAATAATATCTACTGTTCGTGTTTGTGTTGGATTGAAACTTCGAAGAGTACCTACATGAACGCTATCTATTGTGATTTCGTAACTGTACCAAACTTCTGAATCTGTCTGCGGTAGACGAGCCATAATTTTTCACCTCCAATTAAATTTTTTAATTCTATTTCTAACTTTGTTGAAAATTAAATATAGATAAAAAACGTCACTTTTATCCAATTCAAAGGATATAAAAATTTCACTGCGCCAGTAGCATTTATCTGGCGTGGTTCGTCTGGATCTACTACTGCTTTTATAGGAACTTCTCCAGTTGTTGGATCTGTCTTAGTACCATAAGCATAAATAAATCCATTCCTAACCATTGCATTCCAAATTGCTTTCAGTGATTCCTCAACTATACCAGTAGTTGCAGGCCCTATTACAATTCCTTTATTAAGAAAGCTTTCATCTAGTTTATTCCTTGTAATTCTTCTTACATAATCATCACTCGCAACAACAGAAATTTCTTGTGTAGTCGCAGAAGTAGTATCTGTAGTAAGAGCATGGCGAACCTTTACAATACCAGATTCACTATAACAAACAAGCACCCCATTAGCAGCTAATCTGTTCATATCATAAGGTTCATATTCTTCATTAGGAATTGAAAAACCAACAAGAGTTTTTCCTGTTACTGGATACACTACTTTTTCTTGTCCTGTAATAGAACCAGCAACCGCGGCGGCAACATAAGAACCATTAAGAGTAAAACTATCTCTTTCAACATCAGCGCTTGGAAATACTAAAATAGCACGAATACTATCTAATGCTTCCGCTTTTGCAATATGAGCATTTACATCTGAAGACGAATCCATTCCTAAAATACACTCTCTTTCATGTCCAATTAATGGTTGTGATTCAATCTCACAATGATTTTGTGCATATCCTTGTCTAGTTGAATTAGTCGTAATTGGAATTACATATGCAACATTTTTCTTTTTCTTCAACTTCTTAATAGCAGATTGCCAAGCACTATCATTAGAACCGCTTACTTGAACACACATAACTGCAGGTGCTCCATTTTCTAACGCAAGATTTGCAGCAATTGTCATCTGCCCTGTAGTTAAATCCTCTGTCCCATAAAATGCTTCCACATCATCAGAATCTACAAACAAAGTTGGATCAAATTGAGTTGATGGCACTGGATATGTATAAGATACATAATAAACTTCACCTTCAAGTGGTTGCCCATCTCCAGGCGAACCGGCATCCCATTGAATATATCCAAGATTATCAGCATCAGATCCTGCACCATAAGACCATTTTCCAGACCAATTAGAATAACTTCCTGAAACACCAGGAATAGCCGCTACTTGTACAACAGTTACATTAAAGTGTTCTAAATAATCTGCGTTATCAGCACCAGATCCTGAACCACGTACAACCGCTTCATCTGTTATAACCCTTATATTAGGTCCGGTTGAAATAATTGCAGGAACTCTAACCTCCTCAGAAATACTAATGATCCTTTCATTAGCAATACTTATCACTTCTACACCAGGAGCCTTGTATACCATTGTTTACCTCCTTTAATTTTATTTTCTTAGTTATAATTTTCAATAGTTGGAAATACTTTTTTCAACGTATCAACTTCAAAATCTTCAGACCAAAATGAGTAAGTTTCAACATTTAAAATAATCGAAAATATCCTGTCATTTCCTCTCTCTCTTACGCTCTCTGCCCCCTTCGAAATATTTATAATACGAAGTCCAGCTTCTGTCATATCACTTAAATCATTTAACTCAGTATTTATAGTAGGTGGATATGTTATTGCTTCTTCCCTTTTTAAATTAGAATGACGAAACATATTTAAATATATAAAAATAATATCCTCAACTGAATGCATCGTATGTATATCCTTCGCTTCAACTCTCAATGATAAATTTGCTTGAATACCTCCTCCTAAACGTTTATTTACAGGTCCTTGAGCAACTGCAAATAATGTAGAACTCGATGAAATATTCCAATCACCTGAATTATATCTATTTGCCCAATAAGGATAAAGAGTTAAACTTGTATCTGGATTTGTGTCTCTCTCAACATAATAAATACAATCATTAGGAGCTTCAAGTTTTACATAATATAATTGATCTGCTAACAAAATAGGTTGAGGCTCTAATTCAACCCATTTCCATACAAAATCAGTATCCTCAAAAGCTGCTATTGTTCCTGAAGCAATAGTTACTCCAGGTGCACTAGCACTAGCAACTGATAAACTTACAGTAATATCACCATTTAATTTATCAGCATATTTTAAAGCTATTCCTACACTACGTAATTTTAAATCATTAGAAACTTTTATACCAAATGCTTGACTATGACCATTACCTAAAATTTCATAAACATTTGGAACTGATCCTAATCTCTCAACTATCCAAACATTATCTACAAAATCATCTAAAGCCCAATGATCAAGAGGTCCGCCGGCGCCTTCAATAACTACTATTGGATAATCTTCTGGTTCTCTTGGTTGATGATCATATATTTGAGGCTTATTTCCTTCTTTAAGTTCTACAACTTCATTATCACTATTCACCCAAGTATTGTTAGTTGCAAACACTTTTCGAAGAGAATTTACAAAATAATCTACAATATTTTTTGTCTGTAAATATTTCACAAATTTCCCCTTTAAAGAGTAACTACTCTTTTATACCGAACATCGCTTTCTTCCAATAAAATTGTTTCGAATGTCTGATGCATAAAAATTCCTCGAAAATATGAATCCGCCTTACCGGTAATCTCATAAAGTCTACCTTTACTCTTTCCAATAGTTCCTAATATCAAATCATAGTTATTAATTGTAGGAGATGATAAAGCCCAATGTTTATTTATTTCTTTTCGAATCAAACCTTCACCATCAAAAGTTATACTAAATGCAACCTTTGGAACTCTGACCAAAATAGTATTTTCAGGATTATATTTTGAAGCGCTACAAGTATATTTTGTCCAACCAATTGGAAAGCCTGTGCCATAACAAATTTTACAATTCATATCAGGTTGATTTGTAGCAAAATCTACACATTCACACGCTACTTTATAAGAATAAGTTATAACCCCAGAAGGAACATATCCTGAATTTAAATAAAGTTTTACTTGCTTTTTTGTTGAGGCACTAGTCCCCACAACTTCTTCAAGAGCGAACTCATTATCATATAATATATCATTTTTATCAAAGACTCTTACAAGGGGAACGCTATCTTCATACAAAGCAAATGATCCCGACCCTTCTTCAGTGTAACGTCTTAAATCAGGATGATTAGCATTTCCCGAATTCCACAAAATTTTCATATATTGTGGAGAAGTTTCATCCCAAGATGTAATAGTTCCATTTACAGTACTGCCCGAAGACATTCTTTGGAATAAGTAAAAGGGCTCGGCTCCAATTTGGATTTGAAGTTCATGATTTTCTTTTATGTAGCTCACAACTTCTTTATCTAATCCTAAACCACAGTCTTCATATAAAGGTTCGTTCGGTTGAAGAGGATCACTACTATTAGTTATAAGCATTTAACATAACTCCATTAAATAAATTTCTTCATCAACAACACTCAATAACGTTTGAAAATAATTTGTCCAATATTTTCTGTTAAAGTTAACACTTGCATTACATGAACTACATAAAGTAATTAAATTATTTTCTTCACAATTTTGTCTATCATAATCTATATGATGACAATGCAATGAATCGCCTACCTTTTCTTTATGTTCTTTATTAGTTATAAAACAAAATTGGCAAATATAATCGTCACGTTGCAAGATTTTCTTTTTTAATTTTTTAAATTTATAACCGTAAGGTCTATTAGAAATGCCTCCACGCCAGTTGTGGTTTCTTTCTCCAGATATTGCTTCAATCTTTCTTCTTTTCACATCTGGATCTAAATTTGCTAAAGCTTTCTTTATTTTTTCCTTTGTTTCTGGAGAACGTTGTTTTCCTTTCATTGGAGACTCTTTTCCTTTACGCCCTGATCTACTTTTTTCATAGAGAGAAGGATCATTTTCAAAAGCTTTTTTCATAGAATCACTTATCTGTTGTTTTAATTTATTTGCCTCATCAATTCCATATTCTTTTTCAAATGTTAATCCTTTATTATGAGGAACTCTCCCTTTTCGAGAATCTCCTTGGTGTTTAACTCTTAAATCTGTTTCTTTTGTTAACCCTTTACTCCAACCGCATTTTTTCTTTACTTCTGGGCGATTCATTACTTTTTTTGCTCGAATACTTATTTTCTGCTTTATTTCCTTTGCTTTTTCAATTCCATATTCTTCCTCTAACGTTATTCCTTTACGATGAGATAATTTTCCTTTGCATGAAATACTAATATTCTTTTTATGTTTTACAGAAAAAGCTCTACCTTTTTTAGCTTTACTTATTTTTTCATTCCACTTTTTAGAATGGGGTTTACTACATTTAGCAACTCTTTCATCAGTTTCTTTTGTAAGACCTTTGTTCCAAGGAATTCGATCTTTTCTAAACATTATTATATCCTTTTTATTAACTTCCACCAGCATATTTTGAACATCCGCGAAGAGCGCGACTAAGCGAACGTGGATATCCGACAGTAGACGAAAACATTCCCCTCATACCTACATTATTAAATGCATACATTTGTTTAATTCTTTTTAGTTCTTCCAAATAAGAACTCGTTAATGAAGAATAAATAGATAAATACTTTCCTGATCTATCTCGTGTAATACTTATACCATTATCACTATATGCAAAATGTTTTCCCGCTTCAAGTATTTCAAGACCTATCAAAGCATGTATAATACCACCTAATTCTACAACCCTATAATATTGTTGAGGCAAAGTTTTAAAATTAAAAGATGTTACCAGTGGAGGCTCCGCATTAAACCAATCTAAACCATTCTGTAAAAAGTCTAACATTTCTCTATTACTCAAATACTTATTTTTATAACCTCCTGCGTCTAATTGCATAAATAATTTCGATCGCATAGCATCTAACAAAACACCTTCAACAATAGACTCTGCTGGATCTTTTAATTTAAAAATGTTTGGAACATCTTGAGTAGTATAAACACTATTAATCCAACCAGACCACCACGCACCATAATATCCATAAGCCCAATTCGCATCTGGCGTTAAGGGATAATAATATCTTCCTGTAGAATCATGTACTCCTGTACCTGCAGCTACTTTTACAGTACCGTTTTGATACATAATTTTTACAGTTGTAGATCCAGAAGCATCGATTAAATTAAAATTCTCATCTTTAAACTCTGCCCAAACTCTTTCTGCTTGTCCTCTATATAGAAATTGCATAAAACACCTTTTTAAAATTTTAATATTTTCTTAATCAATTCTTTTTTCCATCTGTTGGATGAATATGTTCTTTTTTTTGACTATCAATCACGCCCCCCCCCTTACTCCGACCATCTGTTGAATGAATATAACCACTATCTATTGTTGCGCCAGTATGAGACCCATCCACCATTGGAGTAATATGATATTTCTGTCCTTTACTACTAATCCCTCCTTGTCCTTTTCCACCAACAAAAGCATTAGATGTGATAAATTGTTGATTTTTTCTAATAATAACATTAGCATCAGATGTAATAAGTTGTGCCCTTGTTTTTTCAAATATATCAGCATTAGATACAATAGTCTGTTGAACATCTTCAACTTTAACTTTTGCATCAGATACAATTGTCTGCTGTTTGTTTTCAATTACTACATTAGCATTAGATACAATAGTCTGTTGAATGTTTTCTTTAACTACATTAGCGTTAGATAATATAGTTTGTTGAGTTGTTCCAACAATGTAAACATTAGATACAATAATCTGTTGAACGTTTTCAACTTTAATTTCAGCATCTGATAATATAGTCTGTTGAACGTTTTCAACTTTAATTTCAGCATCTGATAATATAGTCTGTTGAACGTTTTCAACTTTAATTTCAGCATCTGATAATATAGTTTGCTGAACGTTTTCAACTTTAATTTCAGCATCTGATAATATAGTTTGCTGAACGTTTTCAATAACTATATTTGTATCTGATAGTATAGTCTGTTGATTATCTAAAATAACTATATTTGCATCAGATAATATAGTCTGTTGATTATCTAAAATAACTACATTAGCATTAGATAATATAGTTTGTTGAGTTGTTCCTCGTATATCAGCATCTGATAATATAGTTTGTTGAATAGTCGCTTTCTCAATGTTGGCGTCAGATAATATAGTTTGTTGAATTGTTCCTTTTACATCAGCATCTGATAATATAGTCTGTTGTTTGTCTTCAATAACTACATTAGCATCTGACAATATAGTCTGTTGTCTGTTTTCAATAACTATATTAGCATCTGATAATATAGTCTGCTGAACAGTTGCCTTTATATCAGCATTAGATACAATAGTCTGTTGAACATCTTCAACTTTAACTTTTGCATCTGATAATATAGTTTGTTGTTTGTCTTCAATAACTACATTAGCATCAGATGTAAGAGTTAATGGACCAATTTCTTTTTCTACATTAGCATCTGATAATATAGTCTGTTGATTATCTAAAATAACTATATTTGCATCAGATAATATAGTCTGTTGATTATCTAAAATAACTACATTAGCATTTGACACAATTATCTGTTGATTATCTAAAATAACTACGTTAGCATTAGATAATATAGTCTGTTGTTTGTCTTCAATAACTACATTAGCATCTGATACAATTATCTGTTGATTATTTGCTTTAAATATATCAGCATCTGATAATATAGTTTGTTGAATGTTTTCAACTTTAACTTCAGTATCAGATAATATAGTTTGTTGTTTATTTTCTTTTTCTACATTTGCATCTGATAATATAGTTTGTTGTTTATTTTCTTTAACTACATTAGCATCTGACACAATTATCTGTTGATTATCTAAAATAACTACATTAGCATCAGATAATATAGTTTGTTGAGTTGTTCCTTTTACATCAGCATTAGATACAATAATCTGTTGAATAGTCTTTTTAACTATATTTACATCAGATAATATAGTTTGTTGTCTGTTTTCAATAACTATATTAGCATCTGATAATATAGTCTGCTGATTATCTTCAACTTTAATTTTAGCATCAGATAATATAGTTTGTTGTTTTTCTTCAGCTACACCATCCCAGATTCGGCCATCGTCCCAAGTGCTATAATCCCATCTGTAAATTGTCATTTAATTGAGCCTTTAAATTAACATATTGGATTATGTTGTTTGTTAACTACTAAATACTTTTAACGCTTCGATTTTAATTCTACCTTGCCATCGGGGTATATAAACATAATCCTTTGAAAGTTCTTTCCATCAACTAGTGCTTGCCAGCCCAGTAAATAATATAACAATACAGGTTTCTTTACAGTAGTCTGAGTTACTGTTGTTTGTTTTCTTTTGTAATAAATTAATCTATATTCTACATCTCTTAAAGGCTTTTGGAAATCACTTTCGGTAATTGGAAAAAATTCTACTCCTTTAATAAAAAATTTACCTGTTCTTAAGTCAACTTGATAAATTTTTCCACTACCAATTAATTCAAACTTGTACAATTCTTTTTGCCTATCGAGAACCTCTTTAAAAAGGTGCTCTCTACCCTTATCATCAAATTGTTCTAATACATGTTGATTTTTAAAATGGGCTACCCATTTTAATTCTGTTTTATTCATTACTTCTCTCCTTTAATTGGATTTAGAGGTTAATAACATTACAAATCTTTACTTTTACACTTTCACTATCTTTTAAAATATCGTTCTCCCAAAATCTTAAAAGAATAAAGTTATTCTCTTTTGCTAATTTTTCATTTTTAATATCTTTTTGTTTCTGTTTTAATTGTCTCTTACTTAACTTTTTAAATATTTTTAAATTACCATGCCAATAATCTCCGTCTACTTCAATAAGAATATTAGTGTTCAGAATACGAAAATCAAATAAATGATTACCTAAACGAAATTGATGTTCGAAAGGAATGTTTAATTCATTAAGAATTTCCTTCATTTTAAGTTCGGGTTTAGTATCTTTAAAAGGACCGGGATGGTTTTGTAAACGTTGTATTGCCTTTTCTCGCATTTTCCTTTTTGCTGCATCAGAAGGATGTTTACCATAATTAGGATTTTTTTCACCACTATGTTTTCCTTCTGCAGATTTACTCATTTTCCTTTTTGCTGCATCAGAAGGATGTTTACCATAATTAGGAGCATCTTTACCAAATCTATGAACTCCAAACATAGGATTTTTTTCTCCTACATATTTTCCTTTCGCAGCTTTACTCATTTTTCTTTTTGTTTTTTCAGAACGATGCGTGTTATACGTTGGATGATTTTCACCTGCTGTATAACAAGGATTATTCTTTTTTTGTAATTCAAAATAAGATTCAGTATTTACAGCTTCTTTATGAGTTCGGGTCTCACCTAATCTTTTAACTATTTTCCTAATAGTTTCATTATTGCAATTCCATCTATCAGCTAAAACACAAAGGCTAACCTCTTCTTCTAAATATTGTTTCCCAATTTCAATTTCTTGTTCATTACTAAATTTTCTAGACATTTAATTGTCTCCTTATAACTTTGTTTCCCACTAACTTGTTGTTATACAACAAGATCACTGCTCATCGTATTGTAAGCAAAATGTCTTCTGATTGACACTTCCGCCAGGAGTTGCAGCTGTAGTTAACAACTGTACTCGCATATGATCAGTATTACAACTTGAACCGTCATTACAAGGACCATCAATATGGCCATCTACATCTCCACTAATACCAACATTTGGATTTGCTGGTTCTGAAGTTGGAACAGCTGGATCTCCATAATCTGTAGCAACTGGTTGAGCATAAGAAACCGAACCAGAGAATTGACAAGTTTCTCCAGTTACATAAGAACCAGAAGCCTTCCAAAATTTTATGTTGTCGATTCTTGTAAAAGAACCACTAAATGCCCCGTCAATATATTTACCATAACTGTTTTGACTAGCTACAATAGGATGATCAACTGGGGTAATGTTTGCAGCATCTGTAGATCCGAAGTTCAAGTTAGAAATACCAACAGTTTCGGCTTCG
>JAGMCF010000239.1 GCA_023129415.1 Candidatus Cloacimonadota bacterium | reverse complement strand
CGACAGGTTGCCCATTTTATACCAGTTGGGAAACCACCTCCTCCTCGACCACGCAAACCAGAAGCAGTTATCTCTTTGATAACCTCTTCAGGCGTCATTTCTGTAAGTACTTTTGCTAGAGCGGTATACCCATCTCGTGCGATACAGTCGTCGATATTTTCCGGGTCGATAAGACCTCGATTTCTAAGTGCAATCAGTAACTGGTTGCCAAAGAACGGGATTTCCATCATTTTAGGTATAGGTTCTTTCTCTTCTGGCGGGACATACAGCAGTTTCTTAACAGGTCGACCTTTTAAAAGATGTTCTTCTACCAAATGAGGTATATCTTTTTCGGTTAGCTTCTGATAAAATATACCGTCAGGTTTAACAACCATAATCGGACCGGCACCACAGAAACCATTACAACCGGTGGTAACAACTAAAACTTCGTCTTCAAGACCGCGTTTTTGGATCTCAGCTTCTAAAGCTTCCTTAACTTTAAGCGACCCATTGGAGACACAACCGGTCCCAGCACAAACCATACAATGTGTTCTATAAGCTTTCAAAATTTATTACCTTTCTATAAATATTTAATATTAATAAGAGGTCTTTTCACTACCTAAAGCAAGTGCATATTCTTTTACAATTTTACCTCCTATGACATGGTCATTGAATATCTCCCGAATTTTTTTCTTTGTTAAATCGACATACTTTACAGGTGGTTTACCTAATAATTCAACAGTAGCCATCGGTTCACGACTGCATAACCCAGCGCAGCCAGAGGTAGTAAGGATCACATCGGTAATGTTTCTCTTCTCAATCTCTTCTATTAAAGCACTCATAATCTTCCTAGCACCAGCGGCTATACCACAGGTACCCATATGGACAGTAACCTTCGCCCGACCAGCACCTTTCCGTAACATTGTTGTCCTGCGTGCCTTTTCTCTAATCTTTGCCAAATCTTCAATTTTTAATTTAGCCATCGTCCACTCATATTATTTCTTATATTTCTTGAGTATTTTGGATATTTGATTAATATTTACATTTCCATACATCTCTTCATCGATTACTATTACAGGTGCTAAACCACAAGTTCCGACACAACCTGTTGTGGCCAGACTAAATTTCAAATCTTTTGTCGTCTCGCCTTCCTTGATACCCAGATGTCTACCGATAGCTTCTACCAACAATGATGCACCTTTTACATGACAGGGTGTACCCATACAGACACCAATTTGATGTTTACCTCGAGGTGTCAAGCTAAAGGCTTTGTAGAAAGTTGCGATACCATAAATCTGGGCCAGGGGCACTTTAAGTCTTTCTGAGACTTCAACTAAAATATCTTCAGGTAGATAATTATATTCATTTTGAATATCATGCATCATCTCGATTAGGCAATCTTTCTTACCACCCCATCTCTTGATAAACTTGTCAGCTCTCGGGTGTTGCATTCTTTATTTCCTGATAAAGTCAGTCACTGATTATTAGTCATTGATCATTAGTTTTTTGTGTTTATTCGTGCCCATTCGTGGTCCCAGTACTTTCCTGGCGATTTGTATACCTTGAAGGGAATTTATAGGTATCTTACCTAATTGAGATTTTAACTCCTTTGTATCTAAGAAACAAATTTCATCATTCATTTTGTGTGTATAACGTAAATTGATCTCTGGATTTCCAATTATCAAAGTGATTATAGTTTCTGACATATCACCCAATGGTTTACGATCAATATGGTTATATTGAAAACTTGCCTTAATTTTAGTTCCTTTTCCTTTTTTAGATTCAATCAAAAGATTACCACCTGCCATTTTTGCTGCTTCAGCAAAAAGTGGCAAACCCAAGCCAATTCTACGATCCTGTTTTGTAGTAACAAATGGGTCAAGAGCCTTGGTCAAGACATCTTCATCCATTCCTGCTCCATTGTCTATTATCGTAATTGAAAGCAACCCTTTTTTTATATCTTCCAAAACCTGCACTTCAATATTCTTAGCACCTGCTACTATAGAGTTCTCAACAATATCTAATACATGCAAAGAAAGGTCTTCCAAGTTACCACCTTAATAAATTATACTTCTTCCATCCATGTCTCTAAGTGCTTTTCTTATTTCCTCAGCAGAGGTCTCTTTTAACAAAAGAGTGGTAGTAACAGATCCGATATCTTCCAAGAAATGTGCATCTGACGAGTGTATAAAGGGATAATCCCAATATTCCGCAAATCGGTTTAGTGCCTCCTGATAGGTTATCCGAGATGATATCTCTATTCCATCCAATTCCAAATCTTCAGGTATAAAACCCAACTGACCAATTATGCTGAAGCTTTCACGGTCAATATGTGCAGCTATTGCTATCCCATTCAACATGTGGATTAAATCAATGACCCTTTTAATTGATAGACCTGTAGCTCCAATTAAGAGTTTATTGTTAAACCCTAACACTTCTCCAGTTTCATTAACTACTACCTGTGGTCCAAAAATTTCTTCATCATTCTCCCCATCCAGATTTTCATAGATTATGGTCTGTAATTTTAAAGCATCTTCTTTACTTCCGAAGAGTGCTAAAATGTGCACTTCTTCTTTTGATGTTACCTCAATTCCAGGAAGAACAGTAAGCTTTTTTGCCTTAGCAGCATTTATAACTGCTGTTACATTTTCAGCAGAATTATGGTCACATATTCCAATTATATCTATTTTCTTATCTAATGCCATTTCTACTATCCTCTCTGGATACATCTCTAAATCACCACAAGGTGAGAGACAAGTATGAATATGGAGATCTGCAACAAACCTCCTCACCATTACTGTATTCCTGATATACCTAATCTGTGTAACCTACCAACAATTTCAAATGTAGGTAAATCGGTTACCATAATAGGAATCTTCTTTTCTTCCGCTTTCTTCAATGTCTCCTCTTCTGGCTTCCTTCCCTTAACGATTATTATGCCAGATAGCTCCTTTAAAATGGCCACAGCTACAATATTCTGGTGGGTCTGTAAAGTCACCCATATATTACTCTGATTGGCATTAGCGATAACATCGCTTAAAAGATCGCTTGCATAGCCACCGGTGACTTCAACATCCAGTCTGTCAGAAGCCGTCCTGACCGTTAATTCAAGCCTTTTTGCTATCTCGTTAAGTTTCACTTACACTTACCTCCATTTTTTCATCATGTTCCCGAAGAAGATCGCAGGTCGATTCCTTAAGTTTACCCTTTAATTTAATAATACATTTGTCAATCTCCACCTCTCCTCGAACAACATCTTCAGCAAAAGCCATACAGTTAGGAGAACCACAGGCACCGCAATCTATTTTTGGTAAACTCTCGTATATAGTCTGCTTCTTCCGCATTTTCTCTATAGCTTTAGAGATATCATTATCTAATGGTTTAAGAGGTCTGGGTAACAGTTTTGCCTCCATAAAGAAGTAATTTTTTCTGTACAATTGTCTTATCTTATCCATATCCTGTTGGGGCGTTTCTCCAAGTATCTCCACTAATTTTATTACTTTACTTCGAGATACATAAACATTCTCTACAGTTAGTGATCCACCAATGCATCCTCCAGAGCATGAGAAACACTCCACAAATTCAATATCCCTAAGCTTACCCTTTTCGATGTCGTCCAATACTTTAATGACATTGGGTAACCCAGTTACAGCCAGACAGTTCTCTGCTTTCAATGATCTGGTTACACCACCTAAGGTTGCCCAGTCCATACCTATTCCGGAGGACTTCTTGGCATTCTTTGTGTTTATTTTTAGACCTGTTATAGCAGATAGGAGCAGATTATAGATATCAGTGATCGAGATGGCACCATCCAATTGCGACTTCTCTTTTTCAGCAGGTTGCTTTATTGAAAGCGCCTTTGCTGGGCATGGGGTTATATAGATAGCTCCTATCTCTTCGCTTTTAAGACCGAGTTCCTTCGATTTTTCTATCTTCATCTCTCTTGCTGCTATCTCTCTTGGAGGTTCGATCGGGATTATCAAGTCCACCAATTCCGGATACTTCACCTGGATCAATCGCACTATGGTTGGGCAAGAGGAAGATATGAGAGGTTTTGGTCCATGATAGTTATCCAAATATACTTGTATCGCCAGACTCACAGATTCACAGGCAAACGATGAGTCATAGGCATCATCAAACCCTATCTTTTTTAGTCCTGCAAGTATTATATCAGGAGTTATATCTTTATCAAATTGAGCAAATAATGAGGGAGATGGAATAGCTATTGAATACTTAAACATTGAAAAATCAGTGAAAGAGTCAGTAAGTGGTATGATTGCATTATTGGGGCAGACATTAATACATTCTCCACAGTCAATACACCTTTCGGGTATTATTCTGGATTTACCAGCTCTCACACGAATAGCCTGTGTAATACATTTACGCATACAAGCCATGCACCCCAAGCACTTCTCTTCATCAATACGAATCGCGTGAATATACTGTTCCATAAAATTAAGTATCTATAGCAAACTTAAGCCTTGTTCCTTTACCAACGGTTGAGGAAATCTCAAACTTATCTGTATTATTTTTAATGTTCGGCAGTCCCATGCCAGCCCCAAAACCCATTTCCTGAATATCAATCGGAGCTGTTGAATATCCCTCTTGCATAGCCAAGTCAATGTTTTCAATGCCTTGACCCTCATCTTCAACTAGAATGACTATTCGCTTTGGAGTCACAGAAAACTTTAAAAGTCCCCTGCGTGCAAATACAACAACATTCATCTCAGCCTCATAAGAAGCGATTGCAACCCGTCTGATAATTGTACTATCCATCCCTATTTTTTTGAGAATCTCTTTTATTCTGGTTGAGGTTTTTCCCGCATTATTAAAGTCTCCTCCCAAAATCCTGAACTCCTGCTGGAATATGCTTTCAACTGCCATTTTAGGGATTCACCATTTATTCATTACTGGGTCTAAGGCCGCTCAAGTAAAGTTTTCCACAAGCGTCGTACATTAGAAGATTAGTGGTTAACAAAGGAATTCCCTTCTCTTTCGCTAATGTTACAGCCTCTTTGGATGGATTTTTACCCCGAACATATACAATTGCCTTAATAT
Organism: Candidatus Cloacimonadota bacterium; assembly: GCA_023129415.1. GTDB lineage: Bacteria > Cloacimonadota > Cloacimonadia > JGIOTU-2 > JGIOTU-2 > JAGMCF01. The sequence continues at coordinate 1,849 of JAGMCF010000239.1, read as the reverse complement.
CCATGATATCAGCTGTTTGAACTGATTGAGGATTTGTCAAACCTGTAAGAAGCAAAGAACCAGGTTTTCCAAATGATAGGATATCACTCATAAGATCGGAACCACAAGCTGTATCCACTACTTTATTTAAATTCTCTTTTCCAACGATGACTTTGCAGTCAAGTATTCTCCGCACATCTTCAAGTATCATTTCAGAATTTTCTCAACCTTCTATACACCAAAAAAATTCTTTATATTTTCTCTAAGAAGCAGATGGAAGACAGATGATAACATAGTTTCTATGTTTTTTGTAGAAACCCAATTAATCTGTAAAATTCTTTTCTTATGCTCTATCACACTTGTGTTATAAGAATAGAAGAAATTTATCCTCATACCTTCATTGTATTATTAAAGCTTTTTAAAATTATGCCATCATCAATTATAATGCTTCTAAATGTATGCAACATGCTTTTCCATACGACTAATTTTTACCATATTCATATCCCTTATTAAATGCCTTGAGATTTAGTTCAATAAATCTTGAAGGAACTGATTCAGGGATTGTTTTTTCCATAGATTGTTTTGATACCACCTTAGTGATAGCAGTGAAAAAGCCGAGCATTACTACATTTGCTATAATTCTATTTCCAAATTCTTCAGCAAATCTTGTAGCAGGAATTGGATGGAGTTTGAATTTTCTTCTTTTTTTCTTAAGTTTAACTAGGTCAGTATCATAAAGAAGCAGTCCGTCTTCTTTTAGTTCTGGTTCAAATGTTTCATATGCTTCTTGAGCCATACAAACAAGAATATCAGATACAGTAATATATGGGTATAGAATTTTAGATTTTGATACGAGAAGCTGGGAACTACAAGCTCCACCTCTTGCTTCTGGTCCAAATGCCTGATTCATAGTGGAAAATTTATCATCATAAATTGAAGCTGCTCTGCCTACGATGATACCAGATCTGATTATCCCCTGACCTCCATATCCTGCAAATCTAATATCAACTGTTTTTTTAGCCATAAGGTATAAATTTATCTCCTATTGTCTTGGAAAGTTGAGTATTATATGAATCTATATATGTAGGTCTTTCCTGTTCAAAGAATTTACCTACTATGATTTTATTTTCAGGAGTAATCTCAACATCTACTGTGTCTTGCCCATTTTTTACAATGGAATTTTTGTAGTAGAATTGAAGGAGTTCGGAGTGTTTGTCTGAGTCTGGAATTCCTGCGAAATAGCAACTACCTGGTGCTATAACCTCAATCGCTGACAGCCCTCGCTTTTCAAGTGCCTCAGTAATAGATTTTGTTAACTCTGATTTATGCAATGCAGTCCATCTTGCCACATATACTGCTCTTGATGACCTAGCAACATGCGGAATATTAACAGGACACTCAAATTTAGCATAAGCTGAAAATGAAGATACAGTTGTGGGTGGTTTTTTACCTCCTATTTTAGGGTAAAGAAAGTTATTCACACAGAGCACAACAATATCCATATTTCTCCTTGCTGCATGCATAAAATGATTTCCTCCAAGCGTAATCAAGTCGCCTACAAGTGCAATCACTTTTAATTTGGGATTCCCAAGTTTCAATCCTGTACCAAAAGGAATGGCACATCCCCGTGTAACATGGAATGAATCAACTCCTAAGAAGTTAATAATTTCAGGCTGATACAGAAAATCTGATACAACACATATTTTAGACAAATCAACATCAGCTTCCTTCAAAGCATTAGCAAGACAGATGTATATTGGATGATATTTCATTAGCGTAATCTGTTACCTCTTTCAGCGATTAGACGCTGGAGAATTGTTTTATATTCAACAATACTAATAATTTTATTATTCTCTTTTGCAGCATATTG
>JAGMCF010000238.1 GCA_023129415.1 Candidatus Cloacimonadota bacterium | reverse complement strand
CACAGGGTGAACAAATATAAAAAGAATGATTACTGAAGAATCTGTCCACGCGGACGAGGGGATGGTATGATTGGACATTTGGGCTTTGAAATTTTATTTGACATTAGAAATTAGGATTTAGAAATCTTCGGATTTATCACGAATTAATATTTTCCTTTTTTGGTTCTGGCTTGTCCAGGTTAGGGGTTTTATGACATAGATGAAAGTGAAATGAATTATGTCTATTTTTTCTCATTTAAGAGCTCTTCACGAATCATAGTATGACCACAATTTGGGCATTTGATTGTTGTACATTTTGTTCCTTGTTGATGTGCAACTTTTGTTTTGCATTTTGCACAAATGCAGTAACCACTTGGTCCGTAAGCACCGCCTTTGTTGCGGCCTAGTCTACCCATGTTGCTTAATCCTCTGCTGAATCCTTGGCCTCTACCAGTTCCTGGTCCTCTTCCTTGAGGACCGGTTCCATCTCCTCGTGGCATATTAGCCTCCTTCCATTTATTCTATAATTTTATATTCTTCATCCTGAATTTCTATTTTCTTTTTATCTTCTAATTTTTTTCTTCTATCTCTAAAATGGTCTGAAATTGAATGGATAGCTCTTTTTGTTATTCCATCTGGTTTTCGGGCATCATTTATAATAAAGCCTACTGCTGGTAATATCAATGAACGCCAGATAGATATATGACCTTTCTTATTATAAAGGACTCCAAAGCAAGGTCCTCGTCTTCTACCTGTTCCGGGTCCTAAACTTTCTGGACCTGTCCCATCTCTTCTTGGCATTTATACCTCCTTCTATATACGGATAGATTTCTTGGTTGTCACGGTCCATACCGTGACAAAAACTAATCTGTCATGGAATGGTCCATGACAGCCATGTAAATTTTACCACAGGAGTTACACAAGATTGGCACAAGACAAAAGATTTCAAAATTTACTCCCGTGTTTCTCTTGTGAAATTCCCGTGGTAATATTCTTTTTACTTCTTGGTCTTAATTTCTTCAAGTCGCTTTTCAATAGATTTCATCTCATCTTTCATTATTTTAAGTTGATTATCAAGATCCTGCTTTTCATTTTCTGGTGTGTATGGTGCGGGTGTTGGATAAGGATAATAAGGTGCATAACCTGTATAAGGATAGTAACCTCTACCAAATCCTCTTCCCCATCCGCGACCCAATCCTAAACCGCGTCCCAAGAATCCTCTACCACCGACTGGGTTCATATATCCAGGAACATTATAACCTGCACAGTAACCTGCTGAACGACCTGTCATTGGACCTTGTCCCATTGGTCCTGTTCTATCTCCTCGTGGCATTTTAGCCTCCTTTCATCTTGATTTTTATTCTTTAATCTTTTATCTTCTGCCATGTCCTCGTCTTCTTCTATGAAATTTACCAAAACCAAACTGCTGTGCAAGATTTATAAAATCTATACTACCACAATTTGGACATTTGATATCAACATTATTTTCAAAATCGATTGGGACAATAGTTCCACAGTTAAGACATTTTATAATATTATTTCTAAAATATATTGCTCCACCCATAATGAAAATTTCTTTGCCTTCTACTATAGCTTTTGCCATTTTTTTTCTTGCACTATCTATCAAACGAGTAAAGGTTGGACGGGAAATCTCCATTTCCTCTGCGGCTTGTTGATGTTCAAAATCTTTATAATCTGCCAATCTTAATGCTTCAAATTCATCAAGAGTTAAAGATATTCGTTCTAATAATCTGGCTGGAATTCCAACAGGTTTAAATCGCTGAAATCTCGGGGGCTCTTTAACCCTTCGTTCTATTCTTGGTCTTGTCATAATTTTCCTTTATGAACTTATGTTCATAATATAAGTTTGAAATTTTTGATGTCAAATTTTTTAATATAAAAGTACAACTAAAACTTAAATCAAGTTTTGCTTTGCTCAAATTAATTCAAGTTGATACTGTCTTAATATAAGTAGTGTCTGTCTATAAATGTAGAACGAGGTTCCTAGCTCGTTTTCTTAAGGCACATTTTCCGAAGGATCTGTCTTTGGCATGAAAAGCCTATTTACATTAACGACCTTGGAAGGTCGTTCTACAAACAATGATTTTACAGACAGACACTAAGTAGGATTAGGTTTTTGGATTTCCCAATCAACTAGGAAAATGATAGGGTTGTTTGTGGCAGGAAGATTCACATCGATTCACAATAATTGAATCCTCAACAATGTATGATTTTTTTAATTTGATTAATAGCAGTACAAATATATTCATCAAATGATTTTCCTTGACACAAACTATCTAAATTCTTGCTAAAGACTCAAAATAGGAATTAGAAAGGAAAATGAAAATGCAGAAACGAAATCTCAATCATGACCAGTCAGATAAGAGAATAGTTATTATTATGGGAGCTGCTGGAAGAGATTTTCATAATTTCAATCAATATTTTAAAGATAATGAGAAGTATGAAGTTGTCGCTTTTACTGCTACACAAATTCCGAATATTTTTGATAGAAAATATCCTTCAGAATTAGCAGGAAAGCTATATCCTACAGGTATCCCAATTTATCCTGAATCAGAATTAGAAGATTTAATTAAAGCAAAAAATGTTGACCTAATTGTATTCGCATACAGTGATGTAGGTTATGAATATGTTATGCACAAGTCAGCATTAGTTAATTCTTGCGGTGCAGATTTTATGCTTATGGGTACAAAAAGTACCTGGGTTAAGTCAACCAAACCTGTTATTTCAGTTTGTGCTATAAGAACCGGTTGTGGTAAAAGTCAGACAACGCGAAGAGTCTTTGATATTTTAAAAGCTATGGGGAAAAAGGTTGTTGTAATTAGACATCCTATGCCTTATGGAAATCTTGTAGAGCAAAAAGTCCAAAGGTTTGCTACTTTTGAAGATTTAGATAAATATAAGTGCACTATAGAAGAAAGAGAAGAATATGAACCACATATTGTTAATAATACAGTGATTTATGCAGGTGTTGATTATGAAGCGATTTTGCGAGAAGCAGAAAAAGAAGCTGATATTATTATATGGGATGGAGGAAATAACGATATTTCATTTTATAAAACTGATTTACAAATAACAGTTGTTGACCCTCATCGTGCTGGGCATGAATTGAAATATTATGCTGGTGAAATAAATCTTCGTTTAGCTGATGTTGTCGTAATTAACAAGATTGATTCCGCTGATATTTCAGATATTATTACAGTTAGAGAAAATATTCAAAAGATTAATCCTAAAGCGATAGTGATTGATGCAGCTTCACCAATTTCTGTTGATAAACCAGAAGTAATTAAAGGAAAGAGAGTATTAGTAGTTGAGGATGGACCGACTTTAACACACGGTGAAATGAAGTTTGGGGCAGGAGTTGTGGCTGCAAGGAAATTTGGTTGTAAAAATTTAGTTGACCCCAGACCATTCACAGTTGGAAATATTACTCGAACTTTTAAGAGATATCCTGAAATTGGGATGTTATTGCCAGCAATGGGGTATTCTCCTCAACAGGTAAAAGATTTAGAAGAAACTATTAATAAAACCGATTGTGATTCTGTAATTCTTGCTACTCCAATTGATTTAAATAAAATTATTAATATTGACAAGCCCACAGCTCGAGTAAAATATGACTTACAAGAAATTGGATATCCTGATTTTGAGGATGTCTTAAAAAATTTTGTCAAATCCTTAGAGTAAATTATGGAGGAAAAATGCCATTGAATAGAGATGCAAAAGAGGCGATTTTTAAAGAGTTTAGAATACATGAATCTGATACTGGTTCTGCCGAGGTGCAAATAGCCCTTCTCACCCAACGAATTTTTAGTATTACTGAGCATTTAAAAATTCATAAAAAGGATCATCATTCCAGAAGGGGACTTTTGCAATTAGTCGGAAGAAGAAGAAGACTTTTAGATTATATTAAAAATAAGGATATCGCTCGTTATAGGAAGTTGATTAAAGCATTGAATTTAAGAAAGTAGTTTTGTAAATTAGTAAACTGGTAAATTAGTTAATTTGATTATCTATTTGTCTGCTAATTAACTAGTTCACTGATTTACAAATTTACTAATTCACTAATTTTTTTTGTGTGATTTTGCTTGCCTTGCCGTAGTTTGACGAAGGCAGGTGGCAAAATATTAAAAAAGGAGAAAATGGATAATAAAAATAATGTAGTTCGTATGGAAACTAACTTTGCCGGAAGAAAGTTAATTTTAGAAACAGGACGTATGGCTAAACAAGCCAGTGGATCTGTTTTGGTTCAATATGGTGGAACAGTTGTATTGGTTACTGCAGCAGTTTCAAAAGAAAGAAGAGAGGGCATTGATTTTTTCCCCTTGGTTGTTGATTTTATTGAGAAAATGTATGCAGCAGGAAAAATTCCAGGTGGATTTTTTAAAAGGGAAGCAAGACCATCAACAACTGCTACTCTTTCCGCAAGACTTATTGATAGACCAATTAGACCCCTTTTTCCAGAAGGATTTCGTAATGAAGTACAGGTAATTGTAACGGTCCTTTCTTATGATAAGGCAAATTCTCCTGATATTTTAGGAATGATCGGTGCATCTGTTGCACTGTCTATATCTGAAATTCCTTTTCATGGACCAATTGCTGGAGTTAATATTGGTTTAGTAAATGATGAATTTATTGTAAATCCTACAATTGAACAATTGGAAAAATCCGAGTTGGAATTATCTGTTGCTGGAAAAGAAAACGCCATCATGATGGTTGAAGCTGGTGCTAAAGAAATTTCAGAAGAGAAGATGCTTCGGGCTTTAGAAATTGCGCATAGTGAAATTAAGAAAATTGTAAAATTTGAAAATGAATTTATTGCAAAAACATGTAAGGAAAAAAAAGAATTTGAATGTGATGTAATAGATGAAAATATATTAAATGAAATTTCTAAATTTGCAACAAATAGATTAAAAGAGGCTATGAACTTACCATCAAAACAAGACAGACAGCAAGAAGAAAATAAGATACAGGAAGAGATATTAAATCAATACGCTGAGAAACTTTCTTTAGAAGAATTTGAAGAGAAGAAACGGATGATTACTTTTGCATTTGATGAATTTTATAAGAAATTAGTTCGTTTACAAATTATTGAAGAACACCGTAGAATTGATGGTCGTAAACTTGATGAGATTAGACCAATTACTTGCGAGATTGATGTATTACCATTTACTCATGGTTCTGCGCTTTTTACTCGCGGTGAAACACAATCTTTGGGTGTGGTAACACTTGGCACAAGTTCTGATGAAAAGGTTATTGATGAATTGGATGAGGAGTATAAAAAACGTTTCTTTTTGCATTATAACTTCCCACCCTTTAGCGTTGGTGAGGTTAGATTTTTACGAGGACCTGGAAGAAGAGAATTAGGTCATGGCAATCTTGCAGAAAGAGCATTATCTGCAGTAATTCCTGAAGATGAAGAAAAATTTCCATATACTATAAGAATCGTATCTGATATTTTAGAATCGAATGGCTCATCTTCAATGGCTTCGGTTTGTAGTGGAACTTTAGCTTTAATGGCAGCAGGTGTGCCTATTTCACGACCTGTGGCAGGGGTTGCAAATGGATTGATTCTTGAAAATGATGAGCATATTATTCTTACAGATATTATTGGTTCAGAAGACCATTATGGAGATATGGATTTCAAGGTTACTGGAACAGAAAAGGGTATAACTGCTTTGCAAATGGATATAAAAGTAGAGGGAATCACAAGAGAAATTATGGCTGAAGCTTTGGAAAAAGCTAAAAATGCTCGTTTTTTTATTTTAAATAAAATCAAAGAAGCAATAGATAAACCCAGACCAGATATTTCAGAAATAGCACCAAGGATAGAGATAATTAAAGTCAAAACCGAAAAAATTGGAGATATTATCGGTCCGCAAGGTAAAGTTATCAAAGGAATAATTGAAGAAACTGGTGTAACTATTAATATTGAGGATGATGGTCTAATTCAGATCGCTTCATCTGATAAGGATGCTATTGAAAAAGCAAAGCAGAGAATCATGAGTATTATTGAGGAACCAGAAGTGGGAAAAGTTTATCTTGGAACTGTAAAAAATATTAGAGAATTCGGTGCTTTTGTTGAGTTTTTACCTCGTACAGAGGGACTTGTGCATGTGTCAAATTTAGAA
>JAGMCF010000237.1 GCA_023129415.1 Candidatus Cloacimonadota bacterium | reverse complement strand
AATACCTATTGACCATCTTAAATCTCCTGAAGAGATTGCTCACGAAGTTTTGAAGATTGAGCATGAAATCTATCCTCAAGTGATTGAAAGGCTTGCTTATCAATTTTTTAGTAAATTAGTTCACCCTGTTAAATTCCCAAAGGGAACCCTATTTAACAGGGTAAATTAGTTAATTGGTGAAATTTATGGACAATAAGTTTACAGGTTTACAAGTTTAAATGTTTACCAGTTTACCAGTTTACCAATCTACCTGTTTACCGGTTTACCAGTTTACCAATTTACTAATTTAAATGAAAACCATTGCTGTTGCTACCATTGGATGCAAAACAAATCAATACGAGACTGAAGCAATTTTAAATCAGTTTATAGAATCAGGATATAAACTTGTTGATTTTTCTCAACCATCTGAGATTTACCTAATCAACACATGTTGTGTTACGAATAGAGCTGAATATAAATCCCGATATCGTATTAGGAAAGCTTTTGCAAAAAAAAGTAATACTAGTAAGGTAGTTGTTACTGGTTGTTATGTTGAACAAGAACCACAATTTCTTAAAAAACTGCAAAATCAAATCATTCAATTCAGGAATGATGAGAAACCCCAAATATTTAACTGCATTGAAAAAAACTTTCCAAAAGAAGAAATCAGCAAATCATCAAATAATTTCGTCGAATTAACAACCGATAAATTTTATCTCCATACTCGTGTGCCAATTAAGGTGCAAGATGGTTGTGATTCATTTTGTTCTTATTGTATTCTACCATTCGTAAGAGGAAGACCGAGAAGTAGAGAGCCTGAGAATGTTATCAAACAGGTTAAAAAATTAGTAAAAAATGACATAAAAGAGATTATTCTCACAGGTATAAATTTAGGTTTATATGGAAAAGAGTTTGAGGATTATAATCTCATAAACCTTTTATCAGAAATAAGTTCTAAAACTAATATTCAAAGGATTAGATTAAGTTCCATTGAGCCAATGTTTTTTCATGAAAGATTAGTTGAATATATTTCAAATAATGAGAAAATATGTCATCATTTTCATATTCCACTTCAAAGCGGGTCAGATATTATTTTAAAAAAAATGAACCGTTGTTATACTACCAATGGTTTTCAGAAAATTATTAATAATATTAAGAATACAATTCCTGATGCTGCGATAGGATGTGATGTCATAGTCGGATTTCCAGGTGAAACTGATGAAGAGTTTGAAAAGACATTTTCATTTATTGATAAATTGGATATTACTTATTTGCATGTTTTCAGATATTCACCCCGTGAAATAAAATCAGAGATTTTAATGCGAAGCATTATTTCACAGGGTGAACCCCGTCCAAATACATCAAGTACAAAAATGAAATGGGAATCTGATGGATTAAAAAATAGACAACGAATGCACAGACTTATAAAATTGAGTCATAAAAAGAAAATGAAGTATTGCAATTTTCTTATTGCTAATCAAATTTTTTTAAAGGCTGTATTGGAGACTAATAAAGATGGCTATTGGACTTCGGTTTCTGATCATTATGTAAGAGTTTATCTCAAAGATGAGAAGTCAAAACATGGTGAACTGAAAGATTTAATTGCCAAAAAAGTTCATTCACAGGGAAATGGTATTTTAGTTGGAAAAATAATTTTTTAAGAGGCTTATAACAGATGGAAAGTGAATATAAAGGGAAGCGAATGATAGAAAGAGTAGAGAGTTTACTAGGGTCTATGCCTTATCAAAATATTAACTCTTCTCATTCTGATATAACATTGTTGGATAATGTTCAATTTATATATGAATTATCTTTAACACAGTTAGAATTTAAATCTTTAGGTGTTGACTTTGAAATGACAAATGGGCTACGAGAATTTAAGGTTACTAATAACTCACCTGAATTGGAAGAAAAAGTAGGAAGAAGATCTGCTTACTGCAAGTCTATTAACGGAAATTTTACTGATTACTTTCAAATAATACAAAAGAATAGAACACGATCAGTAAATCAATATTTGACTCACTGGATTTATCCCTACAAAGGAAAGTTTCACCCCCAAATGATAAGGGCATTGTTGAATATAATTGGACTCAAATCGGGTGACACAGTTCTTGACCCATTTATGGGAAGTGGAACCACGGCTGTTGAAGCACAATTGCTTGCTATAAATTGTATTGGTATTGATATATCTCCACTATGTGCTATACAGGGTGGAGTTAAAACAGAAGCCATTTATGTTTTAGACGAAATTTTGGCACTAAAAGACGAAATTCTTTCTAAGCTTGAGCCGAATTTGTTCTCTTCAGAGACAAGCTATTATAGAATGGTTGAAAGATTAACTTCTAATACAAGAGTTAAGGATTTTTATAAAATGGCAAGACTGTTAGCAGTAAGTGATAATTCAAGAAGAAAAAGAAATTTCAAAACTTCTTTTATTAAAAACTTAAGCCTTATGATTACTTCATTAAAGGATTATATTGAAATAAAAGAAAAACTTAACCTAAAATTAGGAAATGTAAAAATTGAAGTAGGCGATTCAAGAAATATCAAATTACTTGATAACTCTGTTGATGGAATAATTACATCTCCACCATATTCAATTGCTCTTGATTATATACAAAATGATATACATTCACTAAACGATTTAGGATATGATGTATTAAGGATGAGAAATGATTTTATTGGAGTAAGGGGAATTGGTATAAATAAAGTGAAGCTTTATAATGAAGATATGAAAAAATCGTATAATGAGATGTATAGAGTACTTAAACCTAATAAATATGCTGTTATTGTCATTGGAAATGCAACTTATCAAGGACGAGAAGTAAAAACAGTAGAATTTACTATTGAATATATGAAAGATCTTGGATTCAAACTTGTTAAGAATATAAACAAAATAATCTTTGGTCTTTATAATGTGATGAAAAGGGAAAATATATTAATATTTAGGAAGGAGAAATAAGTGGAAACGAACGGGCTAAAAACCAGAATGAATAATTATGAAAGAATCATAAAAGAAATATTAGGTACATTTAGCAAGCTTGAATTTCATATCATTGTAGAATCTACAATCCATAAGAGAATTATTCCTATAAATAAAGAAGATGAAAAAGATAAACAATTATTACAAGATATTTACCTTATAGCCAATAATTTTGCTCTTGAATACAACACAACTCCAATAACTTTTGACCTTTATAAGACATTATGCAAGCCACCAAGACCAAAAAGTTTTCGGAATAATGAAGTGGGTATTTTTGCAGATAAGATAATTCCTGCATTTTTTGATAAAAACAGAGATAAAATTAAGATTATAAATTCCTTTAAGAGATTAACATTAATGGGTTATCCTGATGAAGTCATTATTGATAATTATGGTCGGGTTACCTACCTTGAAGTAAAAACAACATCAAGACGTAATGTAGGTTCTCCAAGAGATTTCTTTTTTTCTCCCTTAAAAAATTCAAAGAAAAAAATTAAAGAAGATGCTAGACATTTGTTATTGTGTTTTGATACATTTGAGCGAAACGAAAAAGAATTTATTATTACTGGCTGGTGTCTTATAGAATTGTTTAACATAAGAGTATCGATGAAACCAGAATTTAATACAAACAATTTAGAATTATATAGAAAAGAAAATATTCTATTTAATGTGAATTTTTAATAAGGAGCGAAAAGCATGAAACTTACTTGTAAAAACTGTGGGAATGACAGAATTTTTATAGCTAACAATTTTTTTTCGTGTAGAGTGGATAATAATGGTAATAAAATAGAACCTGAAGAAATGAATTATGAACCAGAGTATTATTGCGAAAAATGTGGTTCTGGGGACATAGAAATTATTTTTGAATGAAATTTATATTGCATTGATGATAAAAATAAATAACCTTAAAAAAAGTTTTAATGACAAAATTGTCCTTTATGTCATCAATCTCACTATTGAAGATAGTAAGGCTCGAATTATTAATGGCAAGAGGGATGAAGCTGTTGATTTTTGACATCTCACATCTTTAGATTCTTTGTATAATAAATCGAATCAGGTTGCCAAAAATTTAGACTCCTAAATTATTGATATTAAAAGAAATTCTAAGATACTTTAATCCGCCAGCTGGCAGATTAAAATAAAAGGTCGTGAAATTATGAAAAAGTTTATAATAATTATTTTTATTTTGCTTATCAATATTCCTTTGAGTGCTTTAGAATTCGGTAAGAATAAAGTCAAATATGAAGATATTGATTGGTCGGTAATGGAAACCACTCATTTTGATATTTATTTTG
>JAGMCF010000236.1 GCA_023129415.1 Candidatus Cloacimonadota bacterium | reverse complement strand
CATGGTAATTATTTTGCTAATGGCAGAAGACATATTAATGGACTTGAAGGCTTTTGGTCTTTCGCCAAAGAAAGGTTCTTGAAATACCATGGAGTATCTAAACGACATTTCTTAACCTACCTAAAAGAAATGGAGTTTAGATACAATTACAGAAAACATAATTTGTATCATTTTTTAATAAAAATTCACTTTGGTCCGTTTATTGACTAATTACCAAAATTTAAATAAATTAACAATTATAATTCTAATAATTTTGATACGGTCTTTTGAAATGTTTCAGGGTCAACAGGTTTATCAATATATGCTTCAGGTTCAGCACCTAAAGTAATTCCCATATCTTTTGCATCATATCTGAGACCGGTCGTTGTGGCAATACCTGTTAACATAATAACAGGAATATTACTTGTAATAGCCTCTTTTTTTAGTTCTTTGAAAACCTGAAACCCATTCATTCCAGGCATCTGGACATCAAGAACAATTAAATCTGGTTGGAAGCTTAAAGCTTGCTGGAGTCCGGTGATACCATTATTGGCAGATTGGATATTGAATTCTCCTATTGCTGAAAGCATTGCTTCACAAAATTCAATATTATCTGGTTCGTCATCTACGAGTAAAATCTTTTTTAAATCTGACATTTAATACCTCCATAAATGTTTTATTGATGTGGGTTAATCTAATCATAAGTTTTTGGTCTTATATTAAGTAATTTTGATACAGTTTTTATAAATTCTTCAGGGTCAATGGGTTTATCAATATATACATCAGGTTCTTCGCCAAGAATGATTCCCATATCTTTGGAGTTGTAACTTAGACCTTGCTTATCTGAAATACCAGTAAGAATAATAACTGGTATATTCATAGTAATCTTGTCTTTTTTCAATTCTTTGAATACCTGAAAGCCATGCATTAATGGCATAAGGAGATCGAGAATGATCAAATCAGGTTTACTATCTTTTGCTATTTCTAAACCTTTTAAACCATTATTAGCAGAAAGAAATAATAACTCTCCAATCCCGGAAAGTATCTCCTCTGTTATATCAATAGAATCTTGTTCGTCATCAATTACTAAAATTTTTTTTGGTTCAGACATAATCAACTTCCTTTAAAATAAATAAGAATATAATTTATAATTCATTGTTATTTATTTTCTTTGGCAAGATAATATTAAAAGCAGTTCCTTCTCCTACTTTTGATTTTACTTTAATATTTCCACCATGTTCTTTTATGATTTTGTGTGTTACGGCAAGGCCAAGTCCAGTGCCTTTTGATCCTTTTGTGCTGAAAAATACCTGAAATAATTTTTTCTGAACTTCAGGTGGCATACCAATACCATTATCAGAAATGTCAATCTTAAAATATTTGTTGCTGATAATTTCAGATGTAACCTTAACTTTAGCATCTTCTAAATTTTCACATGCATCAACTGCATTGGAAACTAAGTTGAGAACACATCTTTTAATACCTTTTGGGTCAATTTCTACTTCTGTAAGTTTTTGATTTGGTTTCCAGGTAATAGAAACTCCTTTTTCTTTAGCTTTCTGCTCCATCAAATTACAAACAGATTCATTAATTTCATTGATATCGGTTTTTGCATATTCTGGTTTTCGTTCTTTTGAATATGAGAGCATATCCAACACAAGTTCTTGCATAAAAACATTATTTTTTTTGACTATACTCCATCCTTTTTGTATTTTGGGAGTTTCTTGTTTCTTCAATCCCAAATCGACAATAAATGACCCGCCTTGAATTCCGTTTAAAACATTCTTAATACAGTGTGCTAATCCTGAAACTGTCTGACCAATTGCTGCCATTCTTTCATTTGAAACAATTTTTTTGTGCAACATTGCATTTTCAATTGCAATAGCAGCCTGATCAGCAATAGCTTCTAAAAACATCAAATCTTGATCATCAAAACCCCTATCGTCCAATTTATTGAGCACTTCAATTGCTCCCAAAGTACGATTTACAGAGTTCATAGGCACACAAAGAATTGATTTAGTTTGAAATCCACTCTTTTTATCAGCAGATTTAAAAAATCGCGGGTCTTTAGATACATCATTTACAATAGCAGGTTTTTGGGTTTGAACAACTGCACCAACAATACCCTGACCGGGTTTCATTCTAATCTGCTTCATTATTTTGGCTTTTTCACCCTCAGTAATATGAAAAAGCAAATCTCCTGTTTCCTCATCTATTAGCACAAGAGATGAAGCCTCAACTTTCATAACAATTGTGGCGACATTCATTACATCTTCTAATACATTATCTAATTCCAGATGTGAATTGATTGTATGACTTATTTTAAATATGGCACTTAATTGTGATGTTGTTATTAAATCTGGCATACTTTTCCCTATTTTTTATACTTAAGAAAGTAGTTGAAAATTTTGGATATTCTCAATATAATATATTATTTTCTTTATGAATTAAAAAGATTTTTCATTAAGTTGGAGTCAAGTTTTTTATTATATTTCAATGAGTTTTATCTAATTCAATAATTTATATAAATGTTGTATCTCTTTATATTTTAAAAATCTCCAGTCACCTTCAGCTAATTTGCCCAGCTTTATCCCGCCAATTTGAACCCTTTTTAGGTTAATAACTTTGCTACCAATTTCTTTAACCATTTTTCTGATTTGACGATTTATTCCTTCATATATTGTTATTCGCAATTTGGTTAAATCGTTAGATTGATTGTAACTTTTGGCAAATACTTTTGCTGGTAGAGTCTTAACATCTTCTAATGTAACTCCGTTTCGCAAGTTATTTATCTGTGATTGAGTAGGTTTTCCTTTTATTTTAACAATATAAACCTTTGGGATTTTCTTTTTTGGATGCATAATTTTACTGGCAAAATCACCATCATTTGTTAATATCAACAGACCGCTGGATGATTTGTCTAACCTGCCAACAGGAAAGATTCTTTCAGGAAATTTTGGAAGTAATTCAAAAACAGTTTTTCTATCAAATGGGTCAGATGAAGTTACCAAATATCCTGAAGGTTTATTTAGAATAATATAGATTTTTCTTTGCGGTATTTTGAGTAATTTATCCTCAAATGTTATGTTATCTTTTTCTGGGTCAATGTCAGTAGATAAGCGTGTAATAATTTTTCCATTTCGTTTTATTTTACCCTGAAGCACAAATTTTTCACAAGCTCGTCGTGAACCCAAACCTGATTTAGCTAAAAACTTATTGATTCGCATTTTATATTAAATGTTGTTATTACTATTATAGCGTTTCTAAAATAACTTAGCAATTAAAGAAAATACCAAATTACAAATAATTTCAAAATCTCAAATTAAAATGATCGAAACTATTTTGAATTTCTATATTTGGTTATTGGAATTTATTTGATATTTGGTGCTTGAAATTTGGAATTTAATAAAGAAATAATTGCAACGATAATTAGGAAAATTTCTACTAGTAGTAGCTACCATTGTTCAACTGAATTGGATAAGATAATATCACATAAGTCGTATATTATTTCACGCTGAGCATCTTCCTCAGTATAATTTTCAACATCACTTTCTTTTTCTGGTTCATTTTCTGGATTACCATAAACAGCACTTAAAGACAAATTCTTATTCTGCCAGATTGTAGAATTTTTGGTCATATCCTTAATCTCAATTGAAAAACGAATTGTAATCTGCCATTCTTGTGGGTCTTCCTGGACATCATAGGAAAAAACAGTTTTATCATATGATAAAACTGAACCTTTTACTTCCATATCTGCATTATCAGACATAACTTTTAGTCGATTATCTGAGATGAATTTTTCAGTCAAATCGGTAGTAATTAATTCTGGAAGGTCATATTGTTCCGAGTTGTTTTCAAACTCTGAAATCATAACTGTTTTCAGGTGTGGATTAGCACGGCTATAGAAAGAATAATGAACACATCCCAATAAATATAAGATTATCCCAATTGAAAGAAATAATGATAATTTTTTCATCTCAAATCTCCATAATATTTAAAGATTCTTTATCTATTTATTTGTCAAGGTTAATAGAAAAATATTGACTAAAAATATCTTATATAATGATTTGCTTTCCGGAGGCTAAATGGATAAAGATAAAATATTAACCTTACAAGAAGTTGCAGAGATGTTAAAGGTATCTCCAGAAACAGTACTAAATTTGCTTTCACAAAAAGAGCTTAAAGGCATAAGGGTTGGCAATCAGTGGCGGTTTATGAAAAGCGATATTGAACAATGGCAGACTGAACAAGGAAAACTAAATATTGAAAAGATTGCACTTGAAAATGTTGTTAGTCGTTTCTTTTCTTTTATAAATAGCGATTTCATTTTGATGGATTTGAAAGCAGGGAACCGTTTTGAAATTTTAGCGCAGATGGCTCAATTTGCTAAAGAGAATGGAGTTTGCACGAAACCAAGTTGGCTTTTTGATATGCTCAGTAAAAGGGAAAGACTGATTTCAACTGGCATTGGGAATGGAATTGCATTTCTTCATCCACGGAAATTATATCCTGAAAAAGTTAGTTTCTCCGGTGTTTTACTCGGCATTTCCAGAAAAGGAATCGACTTTCGTGCAATGGATAATTGTCCAGTTAATCTTTTTATCCTGATACTAATGAAATCAGAGCAACAACATCTTTTTGTACTTTCATATTTAAGCCAACTATTTAGAGATGAGTCACTTAGAGAAAAAATATTGAATGCAAAGAATAAAAAAGTAATCATTGAGTTGCTTGAAATTAAGATTAAGTAAAAATTTTGTTTATTTTCTATCTAATAAGGGGAATTAAATACAATTATTATAAGATATAATAATACAGTATTTTATCTTTTTATGGATAGTCGAATTACTATGTAGGTGAGTTAAATATTGGTGGGCCCAAGAGGGCTCGAACCTCTCACCGCCCGGTTATGAGCCGGGAGCTCTACCAGATGAGCTATGGGCCCTATCCGCCAACTCCGAGACGGAGTCCCGAAAACCGGGTCTGGCGAATAAAGTTTTAAAAACTTTTTTTAGTTAATTTTGTCAAGTTTTAATAGAAAAAAATGGACAACTATTGCCACTAAGGCACAAAGTCACAAAGGTTAAATATGAGTTTTATCCCCTTATCAGAAAAAACAGAATTCATAATTAATAAAAGTGTAGATCCGGCTTTAACGAACTTCTGATCAACAGCAGTGTTATGCGAATGCATCATTTTATAGTATTATAAATGAAATTTTTGTTTTTTTGGCAAAAAAATTAACCGCAAAGTTCGCGGAGTAGGTTCATCCTTCGCAGTAGCAGTCCTACTGCTACGGAGAATGGACGCAAAGGACACCCTATTAAATAGTAACATTTAACAGGGCAGGCAAAGATAATAAATAACTCAGTGAGCTCTGCGTCTTCTTTGCGTTCTCTGCGGTTTACCGCGTTATGAAAAGAATAATTTTAATCTTTGTGTCTTAGTGTCTTGGTGGCAAAAAATAAAATGGATGAGTTCAATTTAGTTTCTGACTATAAACCAAAAGGTGACCAACCCCAAGCTATTTCTGAATTAACAGATGGCATTCAAAAAAACAGAAAATATCAAACTCTCTTGGGCGTAACCGGCTCAGGTAAAACTTTTACAATTGCAAATGTTATCAAAAATGTTAATTGTCCGACATTAATAATTTCACATAATAAAACATTAGCTGCTCAACTTTACGGAGAGATGAAGCAGCTTTTTCCTGAAAATGCTGTTGAATATTTTGTAAGCTATTATGATTATTATCAGCCAGAAGCTTATTTGCCAATAACTGATACTTATATTGAGAAAAATGCTGATATAAATGAACAGATTGATAAATTGCGTCTTCGTGCAACAATGTCTCTGATGGAACGCAGGGATGTTATTATAATTGCGAGCGTTTCCTGTATATATGGATTGGGTGTTCCAGAAGATTATCGCGAATCTTTGATTGATTTGCATGTTGGACAAGAATTAGAAAGGGATGGATTGCTCAGAAAATTAGTTGATATTTTTTATGCAAGAAATGATTTTGAATTTCAAAGAGGAACTTTTAGAGTTCGTGGCGATGTTGTAGAAATATATCCAGCATATTTAGAAAATTCAATTCGTGTAGAATTTTCATATAATCGGATTAGTTCACTCAATCGTATAAATCCTCTTACTGGAGAGATTCTGGAAGAATTAGGAGAATATTCTGTTTATCCAGCAAAACATTTTATTACTTCTCCTCAGAAATTGGAAAATGCTTTAGATAGCATAAAGGAAGAACTGGAAGAAAGAATCAAGTGGTTTAAGTCAAGAAATATGTTATTGGAAGCACAAAGGATAGAGCAACGTACAAATTTTGATCTGGAAATGCTCAGGGAGGTTGGATATATCTCTGGAATAGAAAATTATTCAAGACATCTTTCAGGCAGAAAACCAGGGCAAAGACCGTATTGTTTATTGGATTACTTTCCAGCAGATTATCTAATAATAATTGATGAGTCACATGCCACAATACCCCAACTTCATGCAATGTATGGTGGAGATTATTCAAGAAAGAAAAGTTTGATAAATTATGGCTTTCGTCTTCCATCTGCTTTTGATAATCGTCCTTTAAAATTTAATGAATTTGAAGAAATGATTAATCAAGTAATTTATATGTCTGCTACCCCGGGAGATTATGAATTAGAAAAATGTGATGGTATATTTGTTGAGCAAGTTGTGCGTCCTACCGGACTTATAGACCCCGAAGTGATTCTTAAACCAGCTGAATATCAGGTTGATGACCTTCTTGAGCAAATACAAAAGCATGTTAAAAAAAATCAACGAGTTTTGGTTACTACATTAACAAAAAAGATGGCTGAAGACCTTACGGAGTATGTATCTCAAACTGAGCAAAAAGTAAAATATTTACATTGTGATATTAATACTTTAGATAGAACCAAGTTAATTCGAGAGTTAAGACTTGGTGAAATTGATGTGCTTATCGGAGTAAATCTTTTAAGAGAAGGACTTGATTTGCCAGAGGTTGCACTCGTAGCAATTTTAGATGCTGATAAAGCTGGATTCTTGCGCTCTGAACGGTCGCTTATTCAGACTGCTGGAAGAGCGGCAAGAAACATTGATGGAAAAGTTATTTTTTACGGCGATGAGGTTTCTAAAGCTATGAGAAAGGCGATCTCAGAAACTAATCGTCGTAGAAATGTACAGAAGAAATATAATATTGAGCATAATATAACTCCTGAATCAATTCAGAAAACTATTGACAGTATTATGCTTTCTACTACTGTTGCAGACCAAAAGAAGGAAGAGAAAATAAAGAAGCCTGATTTCAAGGAGTATATTAATATAAATAATCGTGATGATGCTATAAAGTTGCTTACTCAAGAGATGAAAAGACTTGCAAAGGAATTAAGATTTGAGGAAGCAGCTGAAATAAGGGATAGAATCCTTGAATTGAAAGAGATGTAAAATTTAAGGTAATTAGTCAATAAACGGACCAAAGTGAATTTTTACCAAAAAACTTCAGGGATTTG
>JAGMCF010000235.1 GCA_023129415.1 Candidatus Cloacimonadota bacterium | reverse complement strand
AGAAGCGTGTTACAATTTTAATCCAACTCAGATAAACCAAGATAAGGCAGATAAACCCGTAGATAGTATTATCAACGGGGTAAACACTAATAAGACGAATATTTCATTCTTAAAAATAAAGATCAACTAATCAACAAAATCAGCTCCGATTAAATCGGGGTGTTCTCCTGCCTGCCCACCGAAACCATGTGAAGGAGGGCTCGCTATTTCAGGGTAACACGGAACTCTGTTCCATCTGCCACCTGCGAAACTTGAGTTATTAAAACAAAATTTTGTCAATAAAAAATAATGTCAATAAAAAAATTTATTGAAAAAATATAAACATCAAGAATTTTTCCTTTGTTAACACAAAATTTCTTCATCTTTTAAACTCAATTTGATAGGAAATATTTTATAACATTTTACTAAGGATGGAACTATAAAATATAAAAATTAGGCGTAATAGACAAAATGTTGTTGCTAAAAGGATATGTAAATATCCATTTGGCAACTATTTAGAGGCAGAAAATTAATTAAGGAAATAAAAATAACTTAAAAAGGGTCAAAATGACACCAATACATTTATTAAAAGTCAAAAAAAAAATATGATGGAATGGTAATTTATGGATAAGTCTAAAATATTGCCCACAATCCACACCACTATTAGATTGAGACGAATTGAGGGTCTCAAATTAAGGCGTGGATTGTGGACAAATTTCTTAACAACTTATCCACAAATTACTGAACGAAAAACAATAAATAATTGTCAAAATAGCAACAAGATTTTGTCCATTAGACCAAAAATTATGAAGATATAACATAAATTTTCAATGGTTGTTTTGATTATTTGATAGGCTTTGCAAATAAAGGTAAAAAAGGATCCTTCTAATAAAAATGTCTCTTTGAAAGACAAAAGTAAAAGAAGGGTCATTGAGGTTGGCAGTATATTGGAGGATTTATCTAATCAACATCATTTTCCTGGTTTCAGATATGAGACCATCAGATTTTAGACGGTATAAGTAAATTCCAGTAGGCAACTTATTCCCATTATTATCGGTTCCATCCCATTCAATTGACGATTGACAATTGACTATTGAAAATTGTTTCATCAATTTTCCTTTTACATTATAGATTTTTATTTGTGAACTTTTGTGTGATTTCGTGGCTAAATTAAAGGAAATCTTCGTTGACCCGCTAAAAGGATTTGGGTAATTCTGTGCAAGGCTGAAAACCACTGGCAATTGTTCATCCCCAACTCCTACTGATGGGCTGAACTCTTCATTGGCATCCGTGAAATTCCCACTGGGAAGAACCCCAGCCATAGCATAAATTTTACCATTATACTCAACAGCAGCAAGATGACTCCTTGTTGTTGACATAGGGGTTTCTGTTGACCAGGTATCCATTGCTGGATCATAAACCTCATTAATATTCAAGTAGCCTGCTCCACCATATCCACCAACAACATAGATTTTTCCATCAATCGCATCCGCTGCAAGCCAGTAGCGTGCTGTAGGCATAGAACCTTTGGTTGACCAGGAATCTGTAGACGGATCGTATTCCTGAACTATGTCCAAGAAACTTCCATTAAATCCTCCAATGACATAGATTTTTTCGTTAACCACAGCACCTGCAATAAAGGCTCTTGCTGTTGGCATAGGAGTTTTAGTTGCCCACGAGTTTGTGGCTGGATTGTATTCCTGGACTGTGTTTAAAAAGGAAGTTCCATTGTATCCACCGATAACATAAATCTTGCTGTTAACCACACCGACGGCAGCACCCTCGCTCGCTGTCGGCATAGAAGCTTTGGTTGTCCACGAGTTTGTGGCAGGGTTGTACTCATCAGTAAAGTTTACAGTTTGTCCGGGAGGAGGTCCTTGATGTCCTCCGATAAAATAGACCTTCCCGTTAACCGCACCCGCAACAGCCCCCATGCCTCGCTTCCTTGACCCGGGCAGAGTAGCCTTGGTTGCCCATGAGTTTGTGGCTGGATTATATTCTTCATTTGTTCTTGGTCCACCACATCCTCCAATGACATAGATTTTGCCACTCTCTTCAGCACCTGCTGGTGCTCTCCTTGAAGTTGGCATAGGTGCTTTCGTCTGCCAGGTTCCTTGTGCTTGCACACTATTTATCGCCAATAGGGCGATAACAAATAGGACAAGCATCTTTGTCGATTTCTTAACCATTTTTTCTCCTTTCTCTTTTTTCCTGCTCATTTTTGAGCAGATTTTCTTTCATAACTTTCATAAAATTCGTTATGTAAATATGACTAAAACTTCAATTTAATCCCACCAAGAAATTCCCGTCCAGGCATCTCTCTCAGAGCCCATTCATAGTATTTTTCATTAAAGATATTATTTACAGATATGAAGAACTGAGCTTGAACCTGTTTTGTAAGGAATGGGAATAAGTATATGTTTTTGGTAATTTTAATATGCGTGAGGAAGTAACTTTCTAATTTCTCAGGTTCAGGCTCCCCTGCCATAGCAGGACAAAGACCTGGTTCAATATAATAACCCCATCTCTTTCCTATATATTCACCACGCAAGTTTATCCCTAAATCAAAACGGTCAAACTTAATTTCAAATTCAAGATTCAACTTATGTTTCGGATTGAAGTAAAGTTTATCAAAAATTAGAGTGTCAGTTACACCGTTGTTTATCACTAAAGTATCTGGTGGTTCGCATTTGGACTCAAGCCATGTGTATCCCAATCTCCCTGATAGCCAATCACTAAACTGATTTGAGAGCATAAATTCTAACCCATGGGTATAAACTTTGGCTATATTTTTGTAACTATATATAGGATAAGGTGTAAAACCAGGGCCCAAGCTGTCTTTTCCTGTATCATATTGCTCTATCATATTTCTTATGTCGTTCCTGAAACCGGATACCTTTGTGTTAAGGTTTTCACCTATTTCATACTCAGCTCCGATTTGATAACCCCATGAATCCTCTGGTTTCAAGTCTGGATTTGCTCTTATCCAGTGATTCGCCTTAAACATATCTATTGTATACAGGTGACACATTGGAGGTTCCTTAAATGCCTTTCCAATAGAGCCCCTTAACCTGAGGTTATTGGTAAGTCTATAAAGTAATCCTGCATTAGGATTAACTATCGTACCCCATTTGTCATGATGGTCTATACGGGTGCCAAGGGTTATGCTGAGTGGATTCAAATCTATCTCATCCTGAATGAAGAGACTATTGGTAAGTTGAGATTTAGTCCCTGATTCCGGAACTGGATCTGGATCAAATTTAAAATGTGTATGATACTCTTTACAATAGTAATAACCAAAGGTTAAAGAATTTTTCCTAACCAATATGTTATAATTTAATTCTGCTTCAAATAGTTTATGTTCTACATCTTTCTCATCAACTCCACCCCTAAGCATAATGCGGTGATATTTAAACCAGGATGCTCTTAGATTCAGTTTTGAAATTTCGTTTATCCACCATTCTCCCAGGCTATTAAGGCTGTATCTTTGCTGTTCCGGGACTATAGGATCCGTTTGCTCACGCTCAAGATATCCCGGCTTTAGAACTAATTTTAAACCAGGTGAAAATTCATATCCTAAACTTGCCTGATAACTGTTATCATTGAACTTGTCCAATGAGTCCACCAATCCATCTGATTTTCTGTGAGTATAACTTAAGAAATACCCAAATTTACCTAATGTCGCTCCCTGACTTAGTTTGTAAATTTTGGTATTAAATGTTCCAAATGCTGCAGATGCTGAACCAGTAGGCTTTTCTGGACCCGTTCTGGTAATCACATTGATAACACCGGATATCGCATCACTTCCATAAAGGGCGGATGCTGGGCCCTTGACTACCTCTACCCTTTCAATCATCTCTGCAGGATACTGTGATAAATCTGCAGAATATTTAGGGGCTCCGCGTAACTTTTGACCATCTAAAAGGATCAGAGTATATTGGGGATCAAGCCCCTGAAGTTTGGCAGCTTCTTTGACCCATCCAAAGCCTCCCTGAGCATATACCCCGGGAATATATTTTATTGCCTGGGATGCAGTTTCAATATTGGCTATGTCAATTTCCTCTTTGGTTATTATAGCCGCGGAGACTGGAATATCACGAAGAAGATGACCTGTTTTAGTAGCGGTAACAATTATCCCCTCTAACGGGATCGCAGTCTTGAGAAGTTCAAAATTGAGAATAGAGGCTTTATTAGTGGAAATTATAACTCTGCTCATAGCTGGCTTATATCCAATTCTTGAGGCAATGACTTTATATTTGCCGGTCGGGACTCCAGAAATAAAATATCTACCATTGGTATGCGTAAGTGTTCCAAGTGTTGTCCCTTCAATCATAATGTTAACATTAGAGATTGGTTCTTTTGTCCGAACATCCGTTATTATTCCTTCAATTACGCCAGTATCACCTGCCAAACCAATCAGAGGCAGGAAGAGAATTGAAATCCCTGTTGCCAGTATGACTGTTATTAGTCTCAATCTTTTCATTGTATCTTCCTTTTGTCTAAACCCCGTAGGCTAATATCCAACGGGGTAAACTCAATCCCGTAGGTTGCATAACCAACGGGATCAATATGTTAATTTTCTATATGCCTTGTAGCTAAAATAGGCAATCAAAAAACTATGAATAAAAATTATAGTGCCAACAATATAATGATGGCACACACCAATTAGGGGGAAGAGTCCCCCAACTATACCATTTAATATGCCCAATAATGATGCAACTAAATAAGATGCTCTGTGTTTCAGAATTAAAAGGGGTATTATTACTATCCACCCCAGTGTTCCAGACCAAAACAGCGAATCTACAATTACATGCTCCGTGCGCAGATGTTGTGACTTTATAAGCTCTACCCAAACTTTGAATATCAATTGGAGAATTATTAAAACTAAAGAAATAGTTTCTGGCTCAAAGAGTTTTTTGGATTTTTTCATTTTTTAACATCTTATAGAGTGAGCCTTTTCAAACCATTCAATCCTGGCATCTTGTACCGCATCGATTCCGGAGAAATAAGGCTTTATGTCGAGCAATGGCGTTTTATCAAGTGCATCAAGCCCTTTAACCCTTAGAATATTACCTTTTCTTTCGATCAGTTCGGCAATCGTGACCCCAATTGGATTCGGTCTGTTCTGAGTCCTTGTTACAAATATTCCATGGATCTCTGCATAATGAGGATTATGCTCCTGCAATATTCCTCTGTCTGCCTTATCGAGCCAATAAAGGACAATAAGATGAGAAGCCTGCTCAATGTCCTTCAATCCATCTTCGTATTCTTTAAAGAACTCCAGTCCGGAGATTTCCTTAGCCAATCCCCCTTGATACGGGACCTTCTCCATCGCATTATACGGCGTATGGATTATTCCGATTGGTTTCAGATCCGCCTTTTTATCTATTTTCATTATTCAACCTCTTTTTTTTATTCCTTATGAGAATGCGACACATTCTCATTGATAAAAAATATGTAAAGTCTTTTTTTCATTTTTTTATTTATTTGTTAGAATTTTTTATCCTTGATTTTCTCTTCATCATTCAACGACAAAAATTTCCTCTGCAGGCAAGGTCATAAATTTCTGTTTAAGTTTCCGCTTGATTGCCCAAAAATTCTCTTCCTCTTCTACTGTAAATTTTTTTCCGTATTTAACAAGTTTTCGCAGTTCAAAGAATCCATCAGGAAAAAGTCCCTCTTTCATTCGAATCTTAATATAATCACTGGTTGATTTCCGGATAAAGTGGAAAGTGAAATTATCACTTCTCATATTTTCAATATCAGTTCCTGATGGAAGCTCAAGTTTGAAATCATTACTTTTTCCTCTTGTTATAACTCGTGTAATAAATTCAAAGCAATCTCTACTTCCAGGAGTTGGGCAGGCACTAATTATCTTGAAATCCCCTCTCTTTGTTATTTCATCTTGCCACAACTTTGAAATAGCAAGTTGTATTGCTCTAAAGGCAACTGTAAGACAAAGGCACACATCTCCATGATATTTCCCCGCATCTTCTATTGATATTTCAAGCAGGTCATCTTCATCATAAATAAATATAGGAGATATATTACTTGTAAGCCTTTGTTCGGGGTTAATTTTGTCAGTAGTTCTGGCAGTGCCTTCTATTTTCGTGAAGAGCCCGAAAATCAGTAAAAGGCACACAAAATAAATTATAGATTTTACTTTATTCATTTTTTTACCTACTTTCTATGAGATTTAGACACATTCTCAATTTGAAAAATATGTGTCAAGTTTTTTTTAAGCGCAATATAAGATTTTTTTACTTATCAAAAATCAACGGGGATTTTGATACATTTAATTTAACATAAGAAACCAATTAACAAAACACATATTATTCCTAAAATTATACTAATAGTCCCTATTTTGGGATTCTGTTTTATTTGTGCTGCTGGAATCAGTTCTTCTATGGAGATGTAAGTCATAAATCCTGCGGCAAGTGCAAGAGATGCTCCCAATAAATCTAATGATGTTCCTTTCAAAAGATAATAGCCAAAAATAAAGCCAAGTAATTCAAATAATATTGTTATCGTTACTATAATAAAGGATTTCATTCTCTTTTTGGTTAAGCCGTATAAAGGAACGATTGTAGCAATATTTTCTGGCACATCCTGTGCTGCAATTCCTAATGCGATTGTTATTCCAAGTGTAGGAGTTAAAGCAAACCCAACCCCGATTGCTAATCCTTCTGGTATATTATGCAAAGCCATACCGATAACAAGCATCGCAACGCTTCTTTTGATAGATGGTTTTTCTTTCTTAAGCAATTCTGGATTTATATGAGGTAGAATTCTATCAATAATCAGAAATATGACTATCCCAATAAAAAAAGAGCCAGCCATTAAGTAAAAAGGTATAATTTTCAAACTTTCAGGTATCAATTGAAAAAACGATATACCCAGCATCATTGATGCGGCAAATGCCAAAGAACCATATAGGATTGTATCTTTGGGTTTCCTTATCAAGCCAACCAGACAGCCAAGAGTCTGTCCGACAAAGATTAGAACTATTATCAAGAATAAGTTTTCCATTTTTTACCTATTACTAATTTTTTTTAAGCCTTTTAAACATCAATAGAGCAAAAATAACTTGCGTAATCGCAAGACATTCAAATATTATCAATATTGCTATTTTCTCTATCTGGAATATCTCATGACCTAAATTATGAATCATAATAATAGGAGTAAGAGGAATTATAATTAATGGTATTAAAACAGCTAACCAATGTAGCACCGGCTTAACTGCTTCTTTATATTTTCTGAAAGATAAAATCCCGATGAATGTTGTTAAAACTGTTGCAATTAACCCAAGTATTACCCCTTTAAAATAAACAAAACCACAAATATACCAAATCACTTTAAATATAAAATACAATAAACCTAGCAGGGTATAAACGAGATTTATTTTCTCTTTTATGATTTTCATCTTTTATCACTCCCCTTTATTTTAGGTAAAAACATCCCTTTCTATTTTTCAAAAGCTATATTTAGCCTTTATCCAGAATTCATCGTTGTCGTTATATTGCCCAAGCATTCCTTCATCTCCACAGAATAGATCGATTCCGGTAAGCAGATGCAATTCATCGGTAAGAGCGTAATCCACACCTGTTCGGATGAAATATTCTTCGTCATTTATTCCATAATATATCATAGAAAAAATTTTAAGGGTTTGACGGAAAAGTTGTTTGGAAACATTCAGTGTGCTTAAAAAAGTGTGTTCATCATTTTTGATTTTCTCATCATAATCCAATATGAAATTATCTGCCAATTGTCCTGTAACTGACCAATTATTTCCCGGAGACCAATCTATTCCCAGCATCCAATTCAATTCATTCCTTCTAAAAAGAGATTCTGTGTGCATTGAAGCGGGTTGAAAATATCTGTCTTTGTAAAACGCACTTTCTACGCGAAAAACAAAATCTTTGTGAGGAATGGAGAATTCAAATCCGAGAAAAGACAGCCTGTGATGTTCAGGAAAATAATAGACCGAATCTATTACAGACTCAGTTTTATACACTTCTCTGTGCATTGTAGGAATATCCTCCCAACTATGAAATGCAGTAATTGCCAGGTCAAAGCCGGATTGATACGTTGATATTTTGGCTGCAATTTCACTGTTTTTCAAAGACATTTCCGGTTCGACGGTCGGAAACCATTCCTCATAAAAATCGTGTGTTTCATATTTCATTTCCCAGGGCGAGTCTGCAGGTGGAAGAATTGCAGGTTTAAAAACAGGCAGCCAGATAAGTTCAAGGTTCGTCTGTTCAAATAAAAAACGAAATTTCAAAGCATCAATTGGTAACCTGATGTCGTCAAAATCCTGTGCAAGAAATTCCGAATAATCTTTTGGAGAGATAATATCGGTAATTTCCAGACCATCTGCTTTGCCCCAAATTATCAATTGCCTGCCGATACGAATATCACAATTGTCAGAAGAATAATCTATAAACGCTTCTCGTAATTCAATGCCGGAATTCGAACTTATGACATTATTATTTATCGCATTCATAGAAGTAAACAAAAACGCATCTTCACCGGTTATCCACATTTCAAAACGCAAACGGGTTCTCGAACTTAAAAAATCGTGCGGATCATTCAAAACAACAGCGTGATATGTATCTAAAAAACCCAGCGGTTCAAAATCTATTCCCAGTAAGTTTGCAGGTAAAATAAGCCACAAAGGCACCAAGATACCAAAAATACTTAGGTTTAATCCTTTGTGCTTTCGTGTCTTAGTGGCAAGAGTATCCCATAGTGTTTTCACTTTATCCTTCCTCGCTCCAGTGTTGTTACTCTGAACAAATTATCTTTCAAGCCGATGTCATAATGCATCTCTTTAATTTCAAGAATGGTTTTATGCTTATCCTGAATGTTATTCATTTCCATCTTAAACGCAGTCCAGAAGCCGTCTTGTTTTCGTATGTCTGAAATTTTAAGGACTTTCAGCAAATTCGTTTGTCTATCATAAAATTCAACTTTGAGGGGAATAAGAGCATCCTGGCGAATCCACTTAACTACTTTGGAATACATATAATCTTTATCTTTAGGAATGGATTCAACCACCCAACATTTTATACTGTCAATTTCTTCCTCACGGAGCAATTTGTGATTATCTTCATCAACTGCGCGGTCTCCCATATCATCATAAGTAAAATCAGTTCCCATAAAATAATCGGATTTGGATGAGCCGCTAATTCTCCTTACCTTTTTCAATGCTGGAAGATAGAGCCATCTGTCATCTTCTTTGGAGGGATCGTCGTATTCAAACTGCAGAAATCCTGTTCCTTTTACATCTGCTGGTGATTGAAAGAATATGATAGATTTGCTGTCTTTTCCATAATCTTTAGAAATTGATAAAACAGTTCGCTCTCGGGTTTTTCCTCTTCTGTTGATGAGGGTCATTTTCGTTACATTTTTTCTGTCATTTCCATCGGGACGCTCGTTCACCATAATGGCGATATCTCGACCTGTTAACTCTTTGGATTGCGACCAGCACAAAGATGTTAATAATATCAATAAATTGATTATTATCATTTTTTTTGATAACATATTAAACCTCCATTTTTAGAACACAGATGACACAGATTGCACGGATACTCACGGATTTTTTTACTTTTTTTATTTTAAGATATCTATCCGTGTTATCCGTGTTCTATTTTCAAAACTCTGTAACTTGTATGATGATGTTTTGCAAAAGATGAACCCTTAATTTCCTTTTCAATATAAAATCCACTTTTATCAATTATTTCTACAGGATATAAACCTTGCATAATTCCGGAATTTCCTGTGAATAATTTTAAGAAAATTTGATGAAATAGATCATCAGGAGAACCACAAAGTTCAAAACTAAAATATTTGCCATCTTGTTTGAGCACCCTTTGAATCTCGTTTAGTGTTTCACTTTTTTCTTCATAAGTTAAATGATGATACATCAAGCAGGTAAATATAATATCAAATTCGTTATTTTCATAAGGAAGTTTAGTGGAGCTTCCAACTTTATAATCAATTTTGTAGTCTTGCTCTTTAGCCTTCTTCTTTGCTATGTTTATCATTTTGGGAGCGACATCAATTCCACAGACAGATCCCTCATTCAAAATTTCAGCAATCATTAAATTTAAAGTTCCTGAGCCACAGCCAATGTCCAGAATCCTTTCATTACCATTAATATCCGCTAAGTTAATTAGTTTTTCATAAATTTCCAGCAAGTTATGTCTTGCCCACTTATCATAGATACAAGCGCCGAGATTAAGAATTTTTGTTATTAAATGTTTCATATTTTTACTACCCTAACATACTGATTAGTAATACACATACTAATCCCAGAATAAGACTACTAACACCTACTTTTAGATTCTGTTTTATTTGTGCTGCTGGAATTAATTCTTCTATGGAAATATAGGTCATAAATCCAGCTGCAAGTGCAAGTGAAACCCCTAATAGATTTAAAGATGTTCCTTTCAAAAGATAGTAGCCAACAATAAAGCCAAGTAATTCAAACAATATTGTTATGGTTACGATAATAAAAGATTTCATTTTCTTTTTAGTCAAAGCATACAATGGAACAATTGTTGCTAAATTTTCAGGTACATCCTGGGCTGCAATTCCTAATGCGATTGTTATTCCCAATGTTGGTGTTAAAGCAAATCCAACCCCGATTGCTAATCCCTCTGGTAAGTTATGCAAAGCCATCCCAATAACAAGCATAATAACGCTTCTTTTTACAGACGGTTTTTCTTTCTTGAGCAATTCTGGATTTATATGTGGCAGGATTCTATCAATAATAAAAAATATGACTATCCCAATAAGAAAAGAGCCAGCCATTAAATAAAAAGGTATAATTTTCAGACTTTCAGGTATCAATTGAAGAAACGATATACCCAGCATCATTGAAGCTGCAAATGCTAATGAACCATATAAAATAGTGTCTCTCGGTTTCTTTATTAATCCAACCAGACAGCCCAGAGTTTGGCCAACAAAAATTAAAATTAATATTAAAGTTAAACTCGTCACGATTAATCTCCAACATCATTATAAACTAACTAAATAGAACACGGATAACACGGATTCTACAGATTTTCACGGATTTTTTGTTTGGAAATTCTTATCCATGCTTATCCGCATCATCCGTGTAATCCGCGTTCTATTCTTCTTTGAGCCACCTGAAAGAAACAATGTTCAACATTACACCGGATATGAAAACAAATGTCAGCAGCACTATCTGACGAGGGTCAACCGGGGTTTCACCGAGATGTCCAATTAAATGCCAGATGTTCATCAATGTAAATAATAGAGTGAACACGAAATTGGTAATCCTATACCATTTTGTTTCAATGAATGAAGTAAGCACTATAATGATCATCGGGATTAGAAAAAAGGTGAGCATCATCCACATTGATGATTCAAAGGGATTTTTCGCAATTATATCCTCTGACATTGCAACACTCTCTCCCCAGAAAAGGGGCATTAGCGCTAAATTTCCATGGAAAATCATTCCAAAAAGGAATATTATCCACAAAGTTATTACTCTCATTCTGTTAATCATAATTAACCTCCATTTTTTATAGAACACTGATGACACAGATTTTCACAGATATTTTTATTATTTTAAATTTTTTATCCGTGCTTATCCGTATCATCCGTGTAATCCGTGTGCTATTCTTATCTTTCTTTCCCAAACGGCTTCACCCACATAATCAGAACCGGCGTTACGAAAAAATCAGCAAATAGTGCGGCAAGAATTGCTATGATAGTGTAACTTCCAAAATGAAGATAAAACTTGTCCAATGATGTGAGATAAGCCACGAATCCGAGCACCAGGACCAGAGATGTCATAAAAAGGGCTTTACCAACTGTTCGGAAAGTTTCCCTAATAGCTTCCGAATAACTACCCGACTTCCAGAATTCAAGTTTACAATGATTTATAAAATGAATCGTATCATCCACAGCGAGTCCGAGGATCATTGGACCCATTATCATAGTCATCATATCAAGAGGTGTTCCAAAATATCCCATCAGCCCTCCGGCAAAAACAACAGGTGCGATATTCGGGATCATACCAATTAATCCTGTTTTTATACTGCCAAACACAATCATCATCAGTATTGTTATTACGATTAAAGCTATCAGAAGAGAGCGAATCTGTCCTTTTGTGATATAAACAGCCATTGTAGAGAATTGGACAGCCACACCCACTATGCCGAATTTAGCGTCAGGGAAAAGCTCACCCGTTCGTATTTCAAGGTAATCCCACTGCTTTTCAAATTCCTTTGCCATAAAATCTCCCACATCCGCGCTTATACGGAGCGTTGTATAATCATAATCTACCCAATTTTCTGCCTCTGTTCCACCTGACATCTCATAAAGCAAAAGCAATTGTGATACAAGATCCCTATCATCGGGAATAGAGTAGTATTCGGGATCGTCGCTGTGCATAACCTGGTTCAAATCCTTAACAATATCAGCAATAGAGTAAACCCTTTTTACAGCAGGGAATTTGCTGATCTCATTTGCCAGTATATCAAGATTTCTCAAAACTTCTGGGTTTTTTGCACGATCATTTTCTTTAAATGCTACGGTAACATCGTAAGACCACATTGAACCGACTTTCGTATTATTGATATACCAGAGTTTTGCCCTGAAAGGAACTTCTAATCCCATCTTTTCCATACGCATATCCACTTCTACTTTTGTAAGTCCAATGAGAAGGGCAATCACAATAATTCCAAAAATAGTCAGAATTTGTGTAGGATGAGAAAGCACCCAATCACTGAATTTTACAAGAATATGTTCTGCCCAGCCACCGCCTTTTTTTTCCCCGATGTATTGGGATGGCTTTTTATCTTTTCCGAACGAAAGAATGGCAGGAGTGAAAAACATAACAATTATGAATGCAGACATCACACAAACTCCGGCGGATAATCCCATCCAGCGAACAGTTTTGATATTTACAAAAAAGAAAGAGAACAGCGCGACAATGGTTGTGGCTGCTGTGAAGAAGATAGGCCAACCTGTATGCTCCACAGCATAAAATATCGCTTCTTTCCTCTTACCTGTGTAGAGAAATTTCTGCTTGAAAAAGTTGAAGATATGAACAGAATAACCGATTGAGACAGCAAGTGCCAATAGAACAGGCATAATCATAACAGTATTATCCACTTTAATGCCCAGCCATCCCATACCACCAAAAGTCCATAGAATAGAACTAACAGCAGTTATTATGGGGACAGATACACCTCTGACAGAACGCAGAAGCAGGATGAGAGAAATAATCGTGATCAGAATGGAAATCCCAAAAATTCTACCCGCCTCTTTGTTATAATAGGACCTTTTCTCGTGATTAAGCACAGGCATCCCAGTTGCTTTGAGATTGAAATTTTTATACTTATCTTGCCCGATTATTTCTAATGCATTTCTGCCAACCACAAGTTGTGGATATTCTTCCATACTTGTGCCATCAGTTT
Organism: Candidatus Cloacimonadota bacterium; assembly: GCA_023129415.1. Classification (GTDB taxonomy): domain Bacteria; phylum Cloacimonadota; class Cloacimonadia; order JGIOTU-2; family JGIOTU-2; genus JAGMCF01. The sequence goes on along the minus strand of JAGMCF010000235.1, from coordinate 9,746 downwards.
CAGGATAACTTCTAAGCCGCAGAAGTATCCACGCTTGTTTGCAGTCGTCGGAAAATAACCTGTTAACAAGAAACTCTTTTGAGAATGCGAGTTTCTTTATTTCTGCAATCTTCTCAGGGTCTGTAGGAATTTCATCAGGGACAATATTACCAACGATAAGCCCTTGTTCAGTTCCTCTTGTAAAATCAAGGTCTGTGATGGACATCAGTTTGTCTGCATAAGGGAGTTTGGATTTCAACTCCTGTCCCAGTTCCCGCATCATTTTCAGGATCTCCGGCGAAAAGACATTATCCGCTTCCACGAGAATCGCCACATAATCATTGTTTCCGAATATTTCTTCAAACTCGTGTTTGGCGACCATCAAAGGGTCATCCTGGAGAAACCAGCTTTCATTTGAGACATCGATCTGAATTCGCTTTATACCGATTATTGCTATAAGATTAAGGAATATCAACCCAACGATAATCAGCCAGCGGAGTCGCACTATGGTTTTGGCTGCTTTGCCAAACTTTTTGTTGATTCTCTCAAGTTTTTTAGTCATTTTTATCCTCCGTAATTTTAATCCTTAGATAAATGAGAATGAGACACATTCTCAACTATAGAATATAACAGTCAAGTTTTTTATTATTTTTAATTAAATTATTTTAATTGAATACGGTCCTGGAATTAATCGCCAAACCCAGATATATTCCAAAACTGACCAAGCTGTCAAAAGCCCAAAGTATGACCAGAACATTATTAAGTTAATGCTTTTACTTCTTCTTACCTTATAAAATGAAAGACCTGCCAAAAATGCAAATATACCACACATTATATAAGTAGAAAGATGTGTCCGGGATAGAACCTCTAATTGAAAAATCATAATATAATGCAAAGTCCAGATAAGTAGAAAACTTAATAGTGAAAATTGAAAGGAAATTGTTAAATATTTTCTTAGAATTAAAAAAAGAAATATTACAAAAAGCAAAATTGGTAAAAAATTCCAATGTGCAATTTCTACAGTTGCATCTTTGATAAATAAATCACCGTTTTCAAGGAACTCTCCGAAAAATCCCCAGAGAGAAATGCCGCTGAATATTGCTAATAGATTGCTTTTGAAGATATTATCTTTAATTTTTTCAGATTTAATAAATAGGAATATTCCGATGAATAACAAGACAAAACCAGCAAAAAGATAAGGAATTTCACCAGCACGATGCGTGAAAACTAATAGCATATAAGTAAATCCAAAGAATGCTAAAGTTGATATAAATGTCTTGATACCTATACCTTTCATTTCACATTTCCTCGTATATTATTTTATATGAAATTTAATTTAATAAGCAATAATAAGTTAATAAAAGACACTTTTCTCTAAAGGGGGTTTTTCGTAGGAAAATGCCCTTTGGAGTCCTGATGTATCGGGATTCCATCCCGCCAGAAGCTTCTACAAAGGAACGAAGGGGGATTGCCTTTTATCTTTATCCTTCCTCCCTTTCTCAAAGCAGGAGCTTTGAGTTACTTTTTACCCACTTCAATCCTGATGCCTTCCGAATGAGAGGTAAATTCCGGTGCATACATACACTGGATAGAAGTTATTCCATTCGAGAAATCACCAAGGTGGGTAACACGCAGCGGATACTCAAAAACATAAGTTCCTTTGGGAAGATAATCGAAGAAGAAATTGGTGGCAGCATCGCGGGTACTTTCATAATAGCCCAATCCATCCTGCCATTTGTAGCGGGAGATCACATTTTCCGGTTCCAGGCTCGATGCTCTCATATCTTTCATGTGCACAAATTCCATATTTCTATCAACCCGAAGTTCGATGCGCACTTTTATTCTATCACCGATATTAAGTTTTGTTTTTTTGGTGACAGGTTCGATCACTTTTCCTGCATCGGAAAATTTTTCACGGAATAGCTGCTTTTTAAGTTTAAGCGGAGTTTCATGCGGTGTTATTTTATCCAGGTCTTCAAAATATTGCCAGTATAGCGCACCCCAGGCAACCACATCGTTTTTATTTATAACTTTCACATTTCCCATTTTCGGTTTAATCTCATTAGCAGACCACGAAGTTTTGAAATATCCGGTTCCTGCTTCTATTTTCACATCATCGATTTCGAATGGATCAATGAGTTTATTTCCCAGCGTGATCTCTGCAAGTTTGTCATTTTCCAGGAAATCTATTCCTTTTAGAAGCAGTGCATAACAGGCTTCCACTGTTGCTTTAGTTGTTTTCCAATCCTGTGTTTGTTTTTGTTTGAGCAGCCATACTTTCATATTTTCCACAGATTCTTTATCGTGTGTAACTTCATCAAAAGCTTCGATAAACAGCGCTTGAATTTCGATGGGAGCCTGGTACCAGTAATATCCAGCATAATTATCTTTCCAGTACATTCCCATTTCTTCAGAATAGAGTGAGAATTCCTTAAGCGATGCAATTATGTTTTTTGGCGTTTCCTTATCATCGTATCTGTGCAGAGCAAGTGCTATCATTCCCTGCATGTATTTGCTTTTATTCAGCCAGTATTTTTTTGCTTGTCCTTTGAAATAATTAAATGCCTTTTCATTCCTATCGTTTATGGGAATATCTTTGAAATAACTTCTGGAATACAGGTATTGGATCTGAATGCTGGAAATATGGTCGTCATCCATATCGCTGGCATGTTTCAGCAGCCACTCGTAATCTTCCCTGATCCTTTCATCAAGGTATGAAACTGCTTTTTTCAGCATATTCCAGACCTTGTCATCCTGTCGCACAGTTCTGATGTTCAGGTGGTCCAGATGCCCGAGTCCGGTAACAATGTGTTGAGTGATATATCTGCTATCCGGCATTCCTTTGAACCAGCTCCAACCACCATTTGAAACCTGTGCTTCCTGCAGTTTCCTGATGGCAGTGTCCAGTTCATTCGCCATTCTGTTCAGGTCGAAAAGTACTGCAACTCTCTTTTTCCGTTCGGTTTCATTTTGTGCATCCAGCACCCAGGGTGTTTCTTCCAAAAGAAGAGCTTTAAGTTCCTGGTTCTTTTCCAGGTTGGAAAGCAGAGCTTTTGAACCCGGAGTATCTTTCCAGCTATCGAAAACACGTTTTATCTTTGGACTGGAATTGGCAATATGCGATGCGATGCTGTTTGCATAGAGCCGGCTGAATATCTGTTCCGAACATTCATAGGGATATTCCATAATGTAGGGAAGCGCCTGAATGGCATACCAGGCAGGATTGGAAGTAAATTCCAGGGTCAACTTATGATTACGTAAGGTTTTAGATTTTCCTGAATCTAAAAGTTTATCGAATTTAAAGGTTTTGGTCTGATTCCCTCTAACAGGCAAAGGTAGTGATTCTGTAACCAGCATTCTGTTCGTTAAGATGGGAAGAGCTTTTTCCTCTCCATCACTGAAATTCCCTGCTTTTGCCACGACTCTGTAGGTTACTGCCTGGATTCCTTCCGGAATGGAAATCTCCCAGCTTACAAGTGTGCTTTGTTCTGCTTTCACTTTGAATGATTTCTTGGTTTTTTTATTATTGAATTTTGCATCTACAGGCTGCATTGTAATAGCATCAAATAGTTTAAGTTCTGCAACTCCTTCCAGCTCTTTTTCCACCAGGTTGGATATTTTTGCAGTGAAAATTATCTCGTCGCCTTCCCGCAGGAATCGTGGAGCATTGGGAACTACCATCAATTGTTTCTGGGTTACCAGTTCATTTTGAATAGTTCCGGTTTTCAGGTCTTTTGTATGAGCCAGACCCATCATTTTCCATTTCGTTAAAGCTTCCGGAATAGTGAAGGAGATTATTACATCACCTTGTTCGTTGGTCTTAAGTTGAGGATAGAAAAATGCAGTTTCATTGAAATTGGTTCGAGCTTCTACTGCGGAAAGATCTACCTCTTGCAATCTTTTTTCCTCGACACCTGCAGTGATTACATCCAGTTCATAACTTTCGTCAAGACCACCGATTTCACCGTTTGCTAGCATTATTGATTCTTCTTTCATTCCAGGAGAATCTAATTTATCACTGGTCGTTGGTGCTTCTATACCGACAATCCCTTGTTCGAATTCTCCTCCTCTTTGCGATTTAAACAACATCTTGTTTTTTCCGTGATAACTGCCATACCAGTATATGCCGAACCAGTTCAAAGCATCATATTCTTTATATGCCATAGACCTGTAGATGTTCCAATTCGGAGAGACTAAAGTGGAATATTCCACACTAAAGCCGGTATTGGATTGCCAGTATAGCTGTCCGTAATAGTAAGAATTTATATTGAAATGCCAGTAATTTGCTCTGAACGCATCCAATGAAGCATCGTAAAGAGTTGTTAGCATTTCAGCAGCAACTTTATCACCTTCGCTGTCTTTTATCTTTATACGCCATTCTTCTTTTTCACCGGGAAGAAGTTTATCTCTGAATGTTTCAAACTCCAGTTTCAATTGTTTATTGGTCCACGGAACATTTACAACATAATTGCTTACATAGAGTCTATTATGTTTGACAAAGGTAAATTGAACTGAAAAATTTCCCCTGTGTTTTTCTTTAACCAGTATCTCGATTAACTTTTGCTGATCGTTCAGATAGATCCATTCCTTTTTGAGAATTTTGCCATCCTGCTCAATTTCATAGAGAACTTTTACATCATCAGCACTTGAACCAATTAGAAACTTTGCTTTTTCTCCGGGCTCAACATTATATTTTATCATAGAAAACCAGTTGAACATTTTATAGGGAAGGTTCTTCTCCTTTTCGGAATACAATGTAAAATATCTTATCTCTTTTACTTCCTTTCCATACTTATCTTTGGAATATAACTCGATAAGATAAACTCCCTGTTCCCATTTTTTCAGATTCTTCAAATTCAAGTTCTTATCTTTTTCCGTATCGAACTTTGATTCAAAAGCGGTTTTTTCTTTTTCCCATTTGTAGAAATTATTTTCATCTGTAAAAACATCATACGGGAACAAGGAATAATACATATCTTTATCGACTTTGAATTTATCTGCTTTCTGCCACAATTTCTCACGGAATATCCTGTCAGGTGATTTTAGTTTGTAAATAAACAAATCACCTTTTGCAGGTTCAAATTCTCCGTTCAGATTTTGGGAATTGATAATGCAGGAATATGAATCTTCATCTTTATTTATTTTATCGTGAATTTGCAGGTTCAAACGTAAAGCTGTGTATCCCACATAAACATATTGCCGGGCACTGCGTGTTTCTCCATTGATATCTGTAACATCGACAAAAATCTGATAAGTAAAAGTGGGATCATCTTTTTCGGGAATTTTCAGGTCCGGGATAGCTTTGAACTCTATCTCGAATTTTCCATTTTCATCGGTCTTTGCTTTCCCATTTGTAATTTCAACTTGGGAAGAGTAATATGAATAACCTCTCCAATAATACCACCAGTAGGGGAAGGTTACGGTTCGTACAACGCGGTAGGTAAGGTCCGCATTATCGATATTGAATCCTGCGTATGCTTTTGCAGAACCTTTCACATAAACGATTTCATTTACTTTGAAACTCTCTTTTACAGGGTCAATCTTGACTTCAAATTTGGGACGTTTGTATTCTTCAACTGAAATGCTGATGCTTCCATAGTTATTTGTTATCCGGAAATTTCCGGTGAGGACGCCTTGCGGGATGGTGAAGTTACCGCTGAATGTTCCATATTCATTGGTGGTCAGATTAAGTTCCGAGACTTTCTGATAGTTCACATCGAAAAGAGTTACAGTGGTTCTGAAACCGGTTTTGATTTCATTTCCTTTTTCTTTCTCGTCGGTTTCGATCACGATTCCTTTGAAATAGATAGTCTGCCCCGGTCGGTAAATTGCCCTGTCTGTGAAGAAAAAAGTCCTGATTAACTTTTCTTTCTTATGCTTGTAATAATAGTCATAGAAGGAATCATCAGTAAATAGCCTATCATTTTTATAAATGAATTCTATATAATATGAAGAATTATTTTTTGGTTTGATAGGGATGGGAATATTGAAATATCCTTCTTTATCTGTGAAGAATTGTTGAGGATGTTTTATTCTTTCATACTTTCGTTTCTCGTAATTGTATTCTCTGAACCAGACATTTGCTTTCACTCCGGATAAGGGCTTTCCTGTTTCTCTGTGAAGCACATAAAAATCTTTTCTTTCATTTTCAACTTCCCTCTGGACAAAGCTGATATTTGATATTGTGAGGAAAGAATAAGCTACGGCATTTTTATCAAAGCTGAAATTCTTATTGTTGCTTACCAGAATCACATAGCTACCCAGATCCAGTTCGGGGATTTTTATTTCTACCGCGTGTGATTGGAAATCTTCATCATCAGGGATATTGATAATCCATTCTTTTACAAGTTGCTGTTTTAGGAAATATTTCACTCTTTTCTCATAATCATAATTGTATAATAATTCTTCTTTATCTTCAATTGGGAACTTAACGACCCTGAAATAAAACTCATTTACATTTTTGTAATTCAACAGTCCTAAAGATAGTTTTTGCGGTAGATTAACTTTTTCCGTTTGGAGTGATATATTTTTTTCTGTTATTTGGCAAATCAAGTATTCACAATTTTCCGCACCGATTGTTTTCGGGAAACGTTTGATAGTTTCCTGGCAAAGGTCATAAGCTTTTTTGAAATGCCACCTGTAATCTTCGGAGAACTGGGCATTATAATTATGTCCTATTTGAAAATATAAGTTTGCGAGTTCATAGGAAATTTCTGCAGAAGCAGGTAATTGTTCATATTTCTTCCCGAGAGCGAGCAGAGCTGTTTCGTATAATTCACCTTTATTTTCCTTTACCGATTTATTATGAACAAATTTCAAACGCTTCAAATCCACATCTATGAGTGCATCCGGTTTATTATTCTTAAGATGGAATTTTATCAGGTCTTGTAAAATCAGGAGCGCATTAAATTCGGGGGAGAGAGAATCTGCTGTGACTATATTCAGTTTTACAAATTCTTCTGCAGGATGGAAGTAGCTTTTATCGCTTATTTTGAATTCATAAGCAGGCTTTATCAGACCCGGTTCTGTATTGATATAAAAGTCCACAGCCCGATGAGCCAGGAAATCATAAAGATAAGGTCGCAGGTGTCTGGTGTTTCCAATACTTATTATTTCATTGTAAGTATCCAGAGATATTTTTTTCAGTTTTTTGGGATTTTGCAGCGATAATTGGAAATGCTTAATTGTTTCTTTTGATATTGTTTTCAAATCCCAGGTACTGATGTCGTCTTGTTGGAAATTGACTGTTTCCGTGCGATTATAGAATTTCCAGCGGTTCCTCTGGAAATACTGCCAGTAGGAATCTGCCAGTATGGAATGTAAAACCGGTTTTATGGGAAATTTTGAATCAATAACTTCTTCTCTTAAATTGTTTATTATCTTTATATCAGAAAATTCTTCCACTTGAACTGAAAATTTCATTTTGTGGATTACAGCTTTCACGAACTGTGATGCATTCTTTTCCTTTTTTGCTCTTTCATAGATCCGCTCGACTATTTTCAGGGTAGTTTTTGGCAGTCCTTTACTCTCTGAATTTTGAACTTCTTTCCACAATTCCTTATAATTCTCTTTTGTTGCAAACAGGCAAGAACTCAAAAATAGTAAGGATAAAATAATTAGGATGAAGGTCTTGTTTTTTAAAATTATATACATCATTATCTCCTTTGAAATAATTGATCAACTAACATTTCTTTAATAACAGATTTTACTTTAAGAATCTTTTTAGAAGTTATATTTCCAAGCCTTTTAATCAATCTCTGTTTATCAATGGTTCTAATTTGCACCAATGACAACTGTAGAGATGTATTTGTTCATTTCATCAGGAGAGAGAACGACGCAGGGACGCGATTTTTTTATTTCATGACCAATTGTAGGATCCAGGCAAACGAGAAAAACATCGTATTGTTTGACTACCATTCCCATTCTCCAATCTCTAAATCAATATTATCTTCTATGATTAACTGATCATCATGACTATCACACATCATTTTGAAAACCTTTTCCCAACCATCTCTTGGTTTATACTTGATAGACATAATAATGATTTTCCCATCTTTAATCTCTAAATCAACATCCTTTTCAATGTGGCATTGTTCTATAATTGCCTTTGGGATTCTAATCCCTTTTGAATTACCTATTGGTATAATTGAAGTTTTCATTTTTCACCTCTTGTATTATTAAAATATAGATACCTATTTGTTGTCAAGCTTCCATAATATAGGCGATGCATATATTTTTTTAAGGTGAAACTGAGTCCTTACGAATGGTTGAGGAACGAAACCTCCGTAATGGTTTTGAGGTAAATCAACCATTGCGAAGGTCTAAAAAGACCATTCGCAAGGTTTTAGTTCAATAGGAGGAATAATAATAATTACTTATTACAAAATAAGATTTAATATTCCACCAACTATCAAAGTAGCGATTATCATAATCAGAGCTGATTTTATCATATCTTTTATTCCAAGTTCTTTAACTAAAATGGCAAAGGTCGCAACACAGGGAAAATACATTGTAAGAACCACGGAAGCAATAACCATTTGATTCATTTTTAATCCTAATGGAACAAGCATTCCAACTGCTACATCCTTTCTTAAGAAGCCAACAACCAATGCTCCAATTGCGTCCTTTGGTAGACCCAGAATGCCTGTTACAACTGGTGCAGCAATCCTTCCAATAAACTCAATTATGTGCAATGCATAAAGGATATTCACAATCAAAACACCGAGAAGCACATACGGAACCGCTTCCTTCAAAAATCCCAATGTCCTCATCCACAGTTTTTTCAAAAGTGCAAGCGGATATGGAAAACGATACGGCGGGATTTCAACAAAAATTTCAGGACTTTCGCCTTTCAAAATTAGATTCATTAGGATTCCAAGAATAACCCAAACGATAAAGAGTGTGCCAAAGACAAGAGCAATTGCTTTTGCTCCGTAATTTCCAACCAATCCAACTACCATTGCTATTTGTGCCATACAAGGAATTGCTATTGCCATAAGAGTTGCAGCAATAAAACGCTCTCTCCTTGTTTCTAATACTCTTGTTGCTAATGCTCCTGGGACATTACATCCAATACCAAGTAGCATTGAGATTATGGATAAGCCGTGAAGCCCAAGTTTATGCATAAGTGTATCAACAAGAACGCCAAGTCGTGGAAGATAGCCGGAATCCTCAAGAAAACTCAAGATAAGATAAAAAGCAACAATATATGGCAAAACCATTGCAAATGGAACGAATAAGCCAGTTGTCAAAAGTCCCATTGATTCCACAAAATCTATACCTCCATCAATAAGTTTTCCAATCAAAATATTGTGGATAAAGCCAGAACTGCCCAAAAGTGATGACAATTTCAACATCAAGGGTGCCCATAGATTTTCAAATAATGGCTCAAAAACATAGCCAATTAAGGATTCTCCGATGAATCTGATAATTTTGAAAGCAAGAAATAGAATAATAATTGCAATAGGAATTCCTGTAATAGGATGAATTGAAGCATCTCCAATTCGTTCTAAAATTGTGTGATGACGATGGGTCAGTTTTTGGACTTCATCTACAATTTTGCCGATTTTTCCCCACCTTTCTTCGTCCTTAAACTGAAATGGACTGATTTTTGCTTCCTTTAATCTTGTTACAAGTTGTTTAATGCCTTCGCCCGTAATACCACAGGTTGGAACGACTGGAACGCCAAGAGTTTTCTCCAATTTTTCTGTATCAATATGGATTCCTGTATGTTTTGTTTCGTCCCAAAAATTCAGGCAAACAATGAT
>JAGMCF010000234.1 GCA_023129415.1 Candidatus Cloacimonadota bacterium | reverse complement strand
ATTGAAGAATTATTTATAAATAGCGCTCTTTCTCTGTCAGAGATTATTTTTGCTCGGAATCAAGATTCATCAAAAAATATAGGGGATAAACTTTCTTTACAATTTTCAGCAAATGAAATCAATGTTTTATATATTGATTTCCTAAGAGAAATATTATTTCAGGTTAATACAAACTTTCGATACTTTTATAAAATTGAAATTAATATATTCTCAAATAATAAAATATCAATGGATTGTTTTTATCATATATTAGATATAGAAAATGTTACACAAGAAATAAAAGCTGTAACTTATCATAATATTGAGATTAATAAAGAGAAAGATTTTTATAGTGCTCTTGTTACATTTGATATTTAATTAACAAAAATCTTTGCGAAAATTCTAAATTTTCGCAAAGCTATAACCTCAACTAAAACATGAAATTTTCTGATATTTCAATTTTTTTTGTGACACTATTAATTATTTCAATAAATCAAATAAATGCTCAAGAAATTCACCTTCTCTTTGTATCTTTTGCACAAGATGATTCAATCCAATTACAACAAAAATCTGTGAAAATAGATTCTTTAAAAAACCAAAGAAATAATTTCATTATCATATCTCCTCAAAAACCTGAATTAATTAAACATAAAAATTGGATAACTATCTTCACTCCTGAAATCTTTATTGAATTATCTGACACGAGTTTGGTTTCAAAAAATAACCTCAAAATCGTCACTTCAAATCTGAAATTTGATAATGAAAAAAGAGAGATAAAATTACTTCAAAGTAAAGTAATAATCTTATCAGATACATTGAAAATTGGATTTATAGGAATTGTTACACCAGATTTTCCCCATTTATATCCCGAATTAACAAGGGATTTAAAATTCCGTTTTGATATTTTTGATTGTGCAAAAGAAGTTATAGATTCCTTGAAAAATCAAAATGTAGATTTCATAATATCTTTAAATTATCTAGGAAATTATTTAGATAATGAATTAATTAATAGAGTTCCTGACATTGATTTAGTTGTTGATTGTTTTGAAACAAATTATGAAGAGTATTACAAACATAATCCCGAGAACATTAATATTATTCATATAAATTATAAACAACCTTCAGTTATTGATATTTATCTACAGCTGGAAAAAGATACCCATAATCTATTCATAATTGATAGTTTATTCATAAAACTTGATTCTAATCTTAGCAATTAACTTATATATAATAAGTATTTGTTATTTTACTTTTATAAATTTCATTAAATTTTCAATCAGATAGGTTTAATAATTCCAGTTTGAATTAAACATTTTTTCCATAATTTTTAAAAGAATATTCATCTATATTTTAATAACTTTTTTCCTTAAAATTTATCCAAAAAATAATCTGTAAAATCACGCAGAAACTATTAAATAAAAAGGTTGACACCATTTTGTGTAACTCATTATTATTGTTATAAATAAATTGATTTTCAGGAGATTTGAATGAAGAAATACTCAATGGAAAACATACGAAATTTTGCATTAGTTGGTGCAAGTGGATCAGGTAAGACATCTATTTCGGAAGCAATGCTCCACAATGCAGGGGTAACCACAAGACTTGGTAAGGTAGAAGAAGGAAATACTGTGATGGATTTTGATAAGGATGAAATAGATAAAAAGATGTCTATTAACCTTTCTTTAGCAAATCTTGAATGGAATGAAGTTAAACATAATATCATTGATGCACCTGGTTATACTGATTTTAAAGGTGATCTAATCTCTTCTATACGGGCTGTAGAAACTACATTGATTACCATTGATGCTGTAAATGGTATTGAGGTTATGACCGAACATGCTATCAAATATGCTGATTCAATTAAATGCTGTAAGGCTGTAATAATTAATAAAGTAGATAAAGAGAATGCGAAATTTAATGAAATAATTGAAAAACTTAGCAGTTTATGTGAACAGGTTATTGTTCCTGTTTTAATTCCTACAGGTTTAGGTGATAAATTTAGTGGAGTAGTAAACTCAATAATTAGGAAAGTTTGTAAGCGAGGGAAGGAGATTGATATTCCAGAAGAATTGAAAGATGATCTTGAAAATTGGCATGAAAAGGTCGTTGAAGCAGCAGCTGAATCTGATGATAGCTTTATGGAAAAATATTTTGACCAAGGCTCATTATCTGAAGATGAAATTAATTCTGGTTTGAAAAAGGCAATTATTCAATGCCGTGCTATCCCTGTATTCTGCTGTTCAGGAACTCAAAATATTGGTATAAAAGAAATAATGGATCTTATTAATAATTTTTTTCCATCACCCAAAGATATTGATGAGATTTCAATTTCACAAAATGGGAATGAGGAAGCAATTAATCTTGGAACTTACAGCAAGAAAGTGGGATATGTTGTTAAGTCCTTATCTGAGCCAAACTTAGGAGAAATATCTATTATAAGAATGTATTCAAATTCGCTTTCTACTGGTGATGAAATTGAGATTGCTGAAAAGCGAGCAAAAGATAAAATCGGGCAAATATATTTTATTTGTGGTAAGAAAAGGGAAGATACTGATGAAATTCCTGCAGGTGATATTGGAGGTTTAGTAAAATTGAAGAATGCAAAAACTTCTTTATCAATTAATGAAAAGGGTGAAGGAATAATTGTTAAGCCTTTTTCTATGCCTGAGCCAGTTTATTGGAAAACAATAAAAGCACAGAGTCAATCAGATGAGGATAAAATTGGTGTTGCTTTATCAAAACTAACTGATGAAGATCCTACAATAAATTCAGGAATGAATGCTGAAACAAATGAAAATATTCTTTCAGGACAAGGAGAGATTCAGATAGGTATTGTGCAAAAACGACTAAAAGATAGATATAATATTAATGCAGAATTAACAGAGCCCAAAATTCCATATAAAGAAACTATTACAGGAAAATCTGATGTAAAATATCGTCATAAAAAACAATCAGGTGGACATGGTCAATATGGAGAGGTCTATATAAAAATATCACCAAAGGAAATCGGAACAGGATTTGAGTTTGTTAACTCCATAGTTGGTGGAGCAATTCCCAGCAAGTTTATCCCAGCAGTTGAAAAAGGGCTTGTTGAGATTATGAAGGAAGGTATATTAGCTCGTTATCCAGTTGTTGATATCTGTGTAGAACTTTACGATGGTACATTTCACGATGTGGATTCATCCGAACTTTCTTTCAAACTCGCTGCTAATCATGCTCTTAAGGATGGTTTTATAATGGCAAGCCCTATTCTCCTTGAGCCAATTCATAAGATGCAGATAATTGTTCCCACTGAAAATATGGGTGATGTAATGGGTGATATTAGCAGTAAAAGAGGTAAAATTCTTGGAATGTCACAAGAGGATAATAAGCAGATTATCAATGCGGAAATGCCACTTTCTGAACTGTATGGATATTATACTTCTTTGAAATCACTCACTCAAGGTAGGGGATATTTCACACAACAATTTGCATATTTTCAGAAACTTCCAAATGATTTAGCTCAAAAAGTTATTAATGAAAGTAAAAAAGAGAGATAAAGTTACTTATTTTATAAGGATTAAAAATGCAAACCACAGCACTTCAAAAAATTGAATTAATGAAAAAAATATCAATAATACCACAAGAGAGATTTAGAGAAGTTAAAAGTTTTATTGATTTTGTTTTAGGACAATCTCAAGTTTCTATCCCCAAATCTATAAATTTGCGAGGGATCTGGAAAAGTAAAGGATTTGAAAAGATTATTGATTTGGAAGCAGAACTAAAAGAAGTTAGAAAAGAAATGAATGTTTCAATCTTAAGCAAGAAATACTAAAAAATATGGAATATTTATTAGATACTATAACAATTATTCGTCATTTTACAGATATTGGAAAAATCGGTTCACAGGCAAAGAAAATTCTTGATTCAAAAGAGAATAATAGTTTTATTATATCTGTAATCAGTCTAATGGAAATTTTATATCTTTCTGAAAAAAAGCGTATTAGAATAAGTTTAAAAGAGACATTAAAAAAGATTGATTCTTCTTCAATGTATACTGTTGTTGATTTAACATCTGATATTCTAAAGATTGCTGAAACTGTTGATTTTTATGAGATGCACGATAGATTAATTCTTTCTACAGCAAAATGGCTAAAAATTCCAGTTATTTCAGGTGACAGTAAATTTAAAGAAGTAAATGATATTAAAGTGATTTGGAATTAATGTTTTTATTCTTTTCTATAAATTTGTTTTGATGAGAATTTTTTATATGAATACTATCATTATGATATTGCAATTTACCTGACTAAGTGTATCCTATCACTTTTAACTTAGCATTACTGATCTTTTCACTTTAAAATTTACTCTCCCAAAGGAGATAATAGCAAATAATGAAAACCTGAAATATCAAATAACGCAGCAATATTTACCTCGTTACAAATCTATCTTTAAGCATGGTATATACAAAAAGTTAAATTTCTTTGGTATCTCTGCAGAATATAATATAAGGAGTAAAAATGTCAGGTCATAATAAATGGGCTTCTATAAAACACAAAAAAGCAAAAGAGGATGCAAAACGAGGGAAAATTTTTACTAAAGTGATAAGGGAAATCATTGTTTCAGCTCGAGATGGTGGAGGTGATCCTGAATCAAATGCGAGTTTGAAAAATGCAATTGTGAGAGCGAATGCTGTTAATATGCCAAAGGATAATATCGAAAGGGCTATTAAAAAAGGAACAGGAGAATTAGAAGGAGTTAGATACGAAACTGTATTTTACGAAGGATATGGTCCAGGAGGAGTTGCTCTGTATATTCAAGCATTAACTGATAATAAAACCCGATCGGTCGCTGCTATTCGGCATGTATTTTCTGTTCATAATGGAAGTCTTGCAGAAAAAGGTTCTGTAGCCTGGAATTTCAAAAAGACAGGTTCAATTATGATTCCGCAAAATGATTATGATGAAGACGAAATAATGATGAAAGCTTTAGATTGTGGTGCAGAAGATTTTGTTGCTCAAGATGAGTTCTTTATTATTTATACTGACTCAAAAGAACTTAATAAAGTTGTTACTTCCCTTGAAAAGGAAAATATCAAGATTGAGAGTGCTGAACTTGATTATATCCCCCAAAATACTGTCCCAGCTAATGATAATGCTTCTCAAATTGTTAAATTAGTAGAAGCTTTGGAAGATTTAGATGATGTCCAAAATGTTTATGCCAACTTTCAAATTGATGATGAAATCCTGGAAAAATTAACAGGTGAATAAATTTACAATATTAGGAATCGATCCCGGAACCACTGCAACTGGTTATGCATTCCTTTCTACAGATTATTCAGAAAAAAATGTTTTAATTCCAATTGAATATGGGGTTATTAAAGTAAATCCCAGATTAGCCTTACAACAAAGGATCTCCGAAATATATAATAAAATTAAAGCTCTAATTCAGAAATTCAAACCAGATGAATCAAGCATAGAGACAATATTCCATGCAAAAAATGTAAAATCAATCCTTTCTATGGGGGAAGCGAGGGGAGTTATAATGCTGGCATTAGCACAAGAAGATATCCCTGTTTTTGAATACTCTCCCCGTGAAATAAAAAAAGCAGTAGTCGGAAATGGAAATGCTTCAAAAAAACAGGTTCAGTATATGGTAAAGGCAATACTGAATCTTAAAAAGGCTCCTTCTTCATATGATGTTACTGATGCAATTGCAATAGCTATTTGTCATTTTAATAAGAGAGGAAAAGATTTATAATATTATTTATTTGTCACAGATTGAAAAAGATTTTTAAAAGTATAAAGAAAATAAATAAAAAATCCATTATCATCCGTTATAATCTGTGGCTAATTACTGTGATATAATGTATGACTTTATAAAAGGTAAGATAATTCTAAAAAAGACCACATTGGTTGTTATTGAAAATAATGACCTTGGTTATGTAATAAATATTCCAATAAGCACTTATGATCAACTCGGTAATGTTGGTGACTTATGTAGATTGTTCTTACATCTTTATGTAAGAGAAAATGATATGAAACTTTTTGGCTTTTATACAATAGAAGAAAGGGAAGTTTTTGAATCACTTATTAAAGTTTCTAATATTGGTCCTAAAATTGCTATTTCTATCCTTTCTGGAATTTCGGTAAAAAATTTAGTAGAAGCTGTTGCTAATCAAGATGTTGAATTGCTTTCAACTGTACCAGGAATAGGCAAAAAGAGTTCTTTAAGAATTATCATTGAATTAAAGGACAGTTTTGAAAGGCTTATAGGAGAAAAAATAATAGGAATTGAAGCAACAAGAGAAGAAAGAAAGATTATTATGGATGCTGAAAATGCTTTAATCTCTTTAGGATATAATAGAAGTTCTGTAAAGAAAGAGATACATAAATTTCTTTCAAAACAAAAACCAACTTCTTCTGAAGAGATTGTGAAAACTATTATTAGAAGATTATATTCATAGGAGGGTAAATTTTGATTTATAAAAGTGTGTATTATATCATTAAACCATAACTAAATTTAGAAATGTATAAAATTTCAAAATTCAAATTCCAAAATACAAATAAATAACAATGACCAAAAAATCAAATTTACCCTGTGAAATAACTGACAAGGAAAGTGATAAGAAGATGAACAGACAAAATATTTCACAGGGTAAAAAACATGTTTACGATTTAGAAGAACGTACTTTTTCCCGATTAATCGGGACTAAAAGTGTTAGATTCTTTGTAAAGAAATTACACAGAATCCCGATATATCGGGATTATATAGAAGCTAATGAGTCATTGAGTAAAAAAGATTTTGTATTTAGGATAAAAATTTGTAGAAAGGAAGCAAAAGAGAGTGCATATTTTATAAGACTAATAAAAGAAACTAATCCAAAAGAACTTGAAAATGAA